>DAOVQI010000338.1 GCA_030628785.1 Bacteroidota bacterium | reverse complement strand
AATGCATGATCTCTCTTTCTTAGACGAAACCCTGGATATCAATATAACAAATACCTATCATGTATCCATTCAGGTTAGCTTGAATGGATTTTCTTTTTGTTTGCTCGATACAGCACGTAATAAATATGTCGCTCTTAAACATTATGAATTCGACACAAAGGAAACTACCCTTGAAGAAAATATAAAACGGGTTTCAAATAAGGATGAATTCCTGAACAAGGAATATAAAAGCTCGAGTTTAATATTTACTACAAGAAAATCCACATTAGTTCCAACTCCCATCTTTAATAAGGAACATTTAAAGAAATATTTTAGTTTTAATCATAACCTTGAGGAATCGGAAAGGATTTATTTCAACCACCTGAGAAATGCAGATGCATACGTTATTTTTACTATACCGGGAAATTTAGCGGATATATTCAATTTTTATTTTCCAAAAATAAAAATATATCATCAATCGACTCCCTTTATTGAAAGCATCTTAAGAAACCATAAAAACAGTCAGGATAAACACACTGTGTTTCTTAATGCCGGGGAAGACCTGTTTGATATTGCAGTAGTACACTTTAAAAAACTTAAACTTTATAATTGCTTTTTTTACAAGAATGAAAATGATCTTATTTATTTTGTTCTTTATGTTTATGAGCATTTAAAACTGGATGCGGAAAAAACCGTTTTAGTCATTTCCGGAAGTTTATCAAAAAGTTCAAAACATTATGAAATTCTTAAGAAATATATCCGAAACCTCAGGTTTGAACAACCGAAAACACAATTCACTTATAGTTACACTTTTAATGAAATACCATCTCATACTTTCGTTAATTTACTAAATCTGTATACTTGCGAATAATCAGTGGGAAATACCGTGGAAAAACAATACATCCTCCTAAAAATCTAAAGGTTCGGCCTACAACTGATTTTGCCAGGGAAAGCCTTTTTAACATCATTTGTAATCATTACCATATTGAAGAAATAACCATATTGGATTTGTTTTCAGGCACAGGTTGCATTAGCTTTGAATTTGCTTCAAGAGGATGTCCAAAAATCCACCTGGTTGAGAATAATTTTAACCAAATTTCTTTTATTAAAAAAACAATTATTGAACTGCATTTTGAACAAATCAAACCAATCTATACAAATGTTCTACCCTATATCAAATCATGCCGGTTTGATTATGATATTGTTTTTGCTGATCCACCCTATGATTTAGACTGGCTGGATTCCTTACCCGAATTGATTTTTAAGCATTCATTGGTGAAAGATAATGGTTGGTTTATTTTGGAACATCCAAAATCCTTTTCCTTTTCTTCGTATCCGCGATTTAACGATCACCGTCGCTATGGGGGTGTTAACTTTAGTTTTTTTTACAACAAAGGTTGACCTGTTAATTGCTATATGTTAATTGTTAATAGTTCTGAAACAGAGGTTAAGGTTAAGGTTAAGGTTAAGGTTAAGGCTGAGGTTAAGGTGAAAGTGAGATTGGCAGCAGCAGGAAGCAGGAATAAGTCGCCAGTCGACAGTAGGCAGTACGCAGATTGCACAGGGAGATTTGAGCAAGATGCAGAGCCGAATTGCATTCGGCTGAAAAAAAGACCTGCCAGAATCCGCTCGCCTGCCCGTCCCTGCCCGACTTCGTCATTCAGGCGGGCGACCGGGTCATCCGGGCGGGAATGACATAGTCGCCAGCCCGAAAGAATGAATTCTTTCATTCTGGCGGGGGCAGGCAGGACATGCTTGTCCGCCGTAGTATGCAAAGGCGGGGCAGAGTCACAACTCGTCAGACGACTTCAGTTCGTCTGACGAGTATTTTTTATTCCGGATATCCGTGATTATCATCAATATCAGCTTCATCCGCTTTCTATTTTGTAAGTTTCTTAAGAAATAGTAAATTGGGTTAATTGTATGTATCGGAATTAATACAAATTTGAAAAAATTGCATTACTCTGCATCGTACCTTGTATAGCTTTGCCAATAAAAGAGCTTACTTTTTTAAATTGTGTACTTAAGTTTGGGAAATCACATTAAAGGGTTCAAGATATTGGATTAAAAATGCCACTAAGGCTTTAAGACACAAAGGAACACTAAGAAAAAACCTTTGTGAAACTTAGTGTCTTTGTGACTTTGTGGCAATTATAATTTCCAAAATATATGCACATTTTTATGACAATTCTTAGTTGCCTGATAACAACAACAATATTCTTAATCAGTACCAAATAGAATAACCAGACTAGTATTTCATGATTATACTGATTTCAAAACGAACATACTTTCAACCCTTGTTGCTATATGCATTCATTTTTTCTTTTGCATGTCTGAATATCTCTTACTCACAAAATGAATCACAGGAAAAAAGCACTTTCATTATTGGAATCCGATCCCATTATGGTTTTATTATTCCTCATTCAAAGTCTGTTACAGAAATATCGGGGACCAACCCGGCTTGTTTTGAAATTGACTTCAACTGGCATCTGAAAAGCAGAAGTGTCTGGCAATACTGTTATTGTTATCCCCGTACCGGCTTTTCGGTCTTTTATGCCAATTATATGAATCCGGACGTTTTGGGAAGTTCGGTTTCCATTATTCCTTTCATTGAACCATTTATAAATACCCATAGAAAAATAAGCTGGTCTGTACGGTTCGGCATTGGACCTGCATATATGACTACCGTATATGATGAAGAAACCAATCCAGCCAACAAATTTTACAGTACACATTTGAGTTATATTGCCTTATTGAATTTTGGAATGAACTACCGGATGAATGAGAGGCTGAATTTTCGTCTTGCTGGAAACTGGAATCATATATCCAACGGAGGATTAAAGTCACCCAATGCGGGTATAAATTTTCCGACCGTCAATGTTGGAATGGATTATAGTTTCACACCGGCATTATTTGAAGAGAGGTATAAAGATCCTTCCATTGTTGTAAATCCACAAAAAAACAGGTATGATTTTATCTTTTTAGGTACAGCCAAAAAGATAACAAGAGAGCGGGACAGGTCCCCCGTTTTTGGTGTTTCAGTTAATTATAGTCGTGTTGTTGGCAGAATTAGTGCTATATCATTTGGTGCGGAATGGATTTCTGACCATTCAAAAAAGGATATTATCAGGCGGGATATAATTACCAATGATAATGGCGAGTATCTCGATTACCATCGCTGTGCTTTCCTTGTGGGTCATGAACTCTTACTGGGAAGGTTTATTTTTTATCAACAACTGGGCATTTATTTTTATGCGCCTTATAAAGCTATGGATCCTGTTTACCAGAGATACGGACTTTCATATATCCTTTCAAAGCATCTTTACATCGGTATCAACATAAAAGCCCACCGGCATGTTGCCGATTTCATGGACCTCAGATTGGGGATGTTTTTTTAACGACTCTTCCAAGAACATATAGATAATTCGCAATAGGGCTGAAACTGCCATAGCTGATCAGGTGTCAGCTGCTACATTCGGCGTCATTATCCGGCAGCTAAATCTGGAATTCTTTTATGCGTTTTTATTCCAGGTTGCACCTGTTGGATCGACTCAAATATGTGGGCAATTCCTGACTTTTTGATTCTTGTTTTACCAATATCATTCTCAAATTTGTTAATAACGAATGGTTTATGTAAATTACACACTTTAGACCTTTTGTAATGTATCGAAATTTCAAAGTTATTCATTGATATATACCGAGTTATATCATTTTAATAATCATTCTCGTATTAAAGGCTAAGGTTCACCCTGTGAAATACGGCTCGGCAGTAGTGGCTCCGCCCCTGTTTCACAGGGTAAGGGCTGAGGCTAAGGGATTTGCCTGCTCCCTTTAGACTTATT
>DAOVQI010000055.1 GCA_030628785.1 Bacteroidota bacterium | reverse complement strand
GTGATTCCGTAGAGATTAAAAAAATCCAAAGTTCAAAATCCAAAGTTCAAAATAAATTCCAAACCCCAAATCCCAAGTTCAAAACTATTGCTTTGAAAAGCAGGATTAACTTCTTTTTCCACCAGTTGACTTGTTAATCATGCTGCTCATAATATTAATTATCTCTTCAGCTTCTTTGATGTCATCTTTTAGTTCTTCCGGATCAAGGTAAGTTCCGCTGATAACCCGTAGAAAATATCTTGCTTCTTTTGCCTCCTTTCTGGCAATAGCGAGTTTATTTATAAAGTCCCTTTTGGTTATTGCTCCGTCTGCTTCTTCATAATTGGCGCCTGCTGAAGTTCCGCAAGCTCCAAGTTGTCCACGTATTCTGTTACATTCAGGGTAGTTGGGTAGCTTCTTGCAAATCTCAAGTATTCTTTTCCCAAATAACAACAATCGCTCACGTAAGTCGTAGGGTTTTTTCCTTTCTGCCATGTTTAGTTTTTTGGATTTTAAAGTTGGGATTTATTTTGGATTTTGTCCCGATAGCTATCGGGATTGACCTTTGAACTTTCATATCTACTGTTTTTCAATTAGTTTACAAAGTTCTGTTCTTAATTCCCTTTTTTAATCAATTCGCGAAGCTATGTCCTTGATATGTTATTTCAAGAACGAACTACTAGTTCATATTGAGAGGTGACAAACACGCTTATCTAAGAATTTTATTTTGATCAGTATTTATTAGCTTAATCCACGTAATTCGTGTTCTATCAAAACATTTAGAATATTTGCAGTCCTTTTAGTTAGTGAACAGATAAAAAATTCAGCCGGTATTAACGTTTCAACAAGAATGTATGATCGAAAACCAACGGTAAAAGTTGTTTGGCACTTACTATAACCCATATTTTATTCCTTCCGCTAAGGATAACTTTGATAGGTGAATTAAACCTGCTTTCAATCTCTATCATAACCTGTCTGCAAGAGCCACATGGGGGAACAGGGTCTTTCAGAAAACCGTTTTTGCCATAAGCGGTAATAGCAATAGTCCTCACAGGTATTTCAGGGAAATGCGAGCTGGCATAGAACAAGGCAACACGTTCGGCACATAACCCTGAAGGATAAGCTGCATTTTCCTGGTTACTGCCTTCAATAATTTCACCCGTTGCAAGCAAAACAGATGCCCCGACGTTGAAATGAGAGTAAGGAGTATATGCCGTTTTGGCAGCCTGCCTGGCTTTTTCGACTAAACGGATCTCTTCTGAAGGTAAATCGGTCAGGGAATTATATTCATAAAAAACGGTTTTAATTTCTTTTTCTTTCATGCAATGGATTTTCTCAAATTTACAACGAATTTTTAAACTTCAGTCATCATCTTTTCAAATAATAAACCCAAAAATTTTTACTTTTGCCTGAAAAGTTGAATCTATGAAACGAACATAAAAATTTTAAACAGATGAAACATATCAGATTAATATTCCTGCTACCAGTTCTGTTTTTCTCATGTAAGACCGCCAGGGTACCGGTATCTTCTGGTACGGTTACTTCATATGAGAGGCAGGAATATATCCAAAAATATAAAAACCTTGCTATATCTGAAATGAAAAGAACTGGAATACCTGCAAGCATAACCCTTGCCCAGGGTTTGCTCGAATCCGACAATGGGAACAGTACATTGACAAAACGCGCAAACAATCATTTTGGAATAAAATGCCATGGTAACTGGAAGGGTAAGCGGATTTTTCATGATGATGACAAAAGAAAGGAGTGTTTTCGAAAATATAACTCTGCAGCAGATTCATACCGCGATCATTCCGATTTCTTGACAGGTACCAGCCGGTATGCTTCTTTATTCAAAATAGAAAAGACCGATTACAGGGCATGGGCTAAAGGGCTTAAGAAAGCGGGTTATGCAACAAACCGGCAGTATGCTAACATGCTTATCAAAATAATTAAGGATAACAGACTTTATACTTATGATAAACCCGGGAAAAACAGAGTACGTAAAGAAAAAATTGCAACGGTGCAGAAAAAGATTACTCCTGATACTGATACTGTCGAAAAGTACGAAGCAGAGGAGAATGATTTTATTGTCAGTTTAAGCAAGCAAAGGGTTAGCCAGATAAACATGATCGATTATGTAATTGTTAAGAAAGGTGATACGTTTGGAAGCCTGGCTGATGAATTTGATATGATGTATTGGGAATTATTTAAATACAATGAATTACCGAGAGATGCCACGTTGACGGAAGGACAAATTTTATTTCTCCAGCCGAAAAGGAACAAAGCCGAACTGGGAAATGAGTTTCACCGGGTAAAAGAAGGGGAATCCATTTATGATATTTCACAGCAGTACGGAATAAAACTGGCAAGACTTTACAAAATGAATATGATGAAAGAAGGGACTCAGCCAAAGGAAGGGCAAAAATTGTGGCTCCGGAAGTTAAAAAATTAACTTCTCATTGGGCATAAGCAGTAAATGATCTGCTGTCTGTATTCCTGAAAAGGAAATCAATCCGATAATTACAAACCACTTATAAACAAGCAGAAAATCAAGAATGTTTTGCAGGAATTCCGGGTCAACAAAATACATTAAGATACCAGCAATAGCCAGTAAAACAATAATGGAAGCAGCATAAAAAAGAAGTTCGTAAATCCTTTTTTGTAGAAAAACCTTTTTATCCACTTTCCGGATTATTTTGTCAGCAAAATCGTTAGGTAAGCTGTATGATGGTTCTTCTTTCAGTGTGTCATCAATAAGTTCGTCCAGCAGGGACGATTTGCCGGAAAAATCATCAGATTGAAACTCCATGTAATGATGTTTATCCGTATTGTTCATTATGCCAGTTCCCTTTCTTTTAGTATAAATTTAAGTTTCTCCTTTAATATTTTCCGGGCCCGGAACAGATAATTTTTTACCGTTCCTTCCGGAAGACCTGTTATTTCACCGATTTCCTTATAATTAAATTCTTCGAGATGATACAGGGTCAGAATAGTCCGGTACAACGGAGATAATTTTTCGATCATCTTATGAATATATTTCTTAAGAGTCTCTTTATTCATCAGGTCTTCAGGGTTCTCTTGTATGATCAAGGCATCGTCAGTAAATAATGACGAATCGTTCAACTCACTCGTTTGATTCTTATGTTTTCTGAGATGATTAATTGCAGTCCGGTATGAGATCGCAGCAATCCAGGTTGAAAGTTTTGAATCAAACCTGAACCCGGGCAGTTTCTCATAAACTTTCATAAACACATCCTGACAAAGATCCTCCAAATCTTCCTTATTATGGATCATTCTGCCGGCAATATGAACCACCAGTTTTTCATACTGCTTAATCAGCAATCTGAAAGCGTGGGTATTTCCGTCTAATATCTGTTTTATTAGGAGCTTCTCCTGG
This sequence comes from Bacteroidota bacterium, assembly GCA_030628785.1. Taxonomy (GTDB): domain Bacteria; phylum Bacteroidota; class Bacteroidia; order Bacteroidales; family VadinHA17; genus CAZEWS01. The sequence goes on along the minus strand of DAOVQI010000055.1, from coordinate 8,488 downwards.
TCCATATTTTTATATTAGACAAAGCCAGGCACAAAAATGTTGCAAAAAAAGCTAAAGTTTATAATAACATAACAACACTTATTCAACGATAGTAAAAAAAGTTGCAACATTTAGTATTTGTTTGTTGTCTAATGTAGCAAATAAAACTTAATATTAACCAAAAACCAATTGCCGTTATGATCCAATTTTATAATGTATTAACAGTCGCGGTTATTTTTTTCGCATTTTACCACATTTTTAAGATTATTTTCGCTTACTTTTTAAAAAGAAAGATCATTAAGAGTGGGCATTTTGAAAAAGCAGAGATCCTTGAGCAAAAAGAATTAGCCAGGGAAAATTACGACCGTTCTCCTGCGTTAAAATGGGGATTAGTTGCTCTTTTTGCCGGGTTAGGAATAGTGTTGTTTGAGGTATTACACCTGGTAAACCCCGAGTTTTTCAATTACAGAACTCCATTTCCCTTTGGTGTGTATCTTATCTTTGTAGCTTTGGGATTTTTAATTTATTATTTCTTTATGGTTAAGCGGGAAAAATAGAATTGATCCTTATACTGTCGATTGGTGTCCCTGTGAAATTTCTGAAAAACCTGGATAGGTTAGCATATTGCGGCGCATATAAAGTCCTTACCTCTTGGTAGCGATGGCAGTTGCGTCGCTTGTTTTATTAGTCTTCCTTGCCCCCCGGCTGAAGCCGGGGGTTAGTCAATTTAGCTTCCGGATCATTACGTCGAATGCAGCAGTTCAATCTTGATCAGCTAAACTTATATTTTGATATTGATTGAAACCCTCTCAAAAAATCTTCAATATTCATTCGTTTTTTACCTTCCAACTGCAGGTTGTTTACGTTGATAAATCCTTCGTTAACCGCAATCTTAAGGAAGGTACGGTGATCAGATAGAATTTCGCCGGGATTAAGATCATGGTCAGAAATACTATAATCCGAAGCAAATATTTTTAACATGAATTTTTTTCCTGATTCAGATATGATCTCAGTCCAGGCTGTGGGGTATGGACTTAAACCACGGATAAAATTAAAAATTTCCACAGGTTCTTTATTCCAATTGATCTTACAGTCTTCTTTATGAATTTTAGGAGCCTTTTTTAAGTCCTGCCCCTTCGTAAATAATTTTAATTGATCAATTAGTTTGTATGAATCTTTTGCTATGGCATCAACTGTTTTGCTAACAAGTTTCGCCCCCTCAGTTTTTAGTTTGTCGTAAAGATCACCTGCGGTGTCATTTTTATCAATCGGAACTTCCTCCTGGGAAATTATTTTACCGGTATCAATATCATGTTCAATAAAAAAGGTGGTTACACCGGTTTTGGTTTCACCATTAATAATAACCCGGTTTATCGGAGCTGCTCCGCGATAGTCGGGCAGGAGGGAAGCATGCAAATTAAAAGTTCCGAATGGTGGAAGTTGCCAGACATCATCGGGCAACATCCTGAAAGCCACCACAACCTGAAGGTCAGGGGCCAGATTTTTAAGTTCCTGAATGAATGCCGGGGCTTTTAGATTTACGGGTTGAAGGACTTTTAAATTATTTTTTAAGGCAAATTGCTTAACGGGTGACTGTTGAATTTCAAGACCTCTGCCAGCGGGTTTATCCGGACTTGTTATAACACCAACAATATTATAATTTTCAATTAATAATGATTCAAGACTGGGAACGGCAAACTCGGGAGTACCCATAAATACTATTCTCAGGTCCTTTCTTTTCATGGTTTTCCCTGTTATTGTTCATCCTTATCGTTGCGGAACAGTTCGAGAAAATGCCCCAACTTATCTTTTTTGGTCTTAAGATAAAACTCGTTGTATTTATTGGGTTCTATTTCGATCGGAACATTCCCGACAATTTCAAGGCCATATCCTTCCAAACCGGCTCTTTTTACCGGATTATTGGTGATTAACCGGATCTTTCCTAATCCCAGTTCTCTTAAAATATTTGCTCCCACACCATAATCCCTTTCATCCGGAGGAAATCCAAGTTCAATATTGGCTTGTACCGTATCCCTGCCCTGTTCCTGGAGTTTATACGCTTTCATTTTATTGAAAAGCCCGATCCCCCTTCCTTCCTGGTTCAGGTATACGATCACTCCTTTTCCTTCTTTTTCTATCAATTGCATTGCCTGGTGAAGCTGTGGTCCGCAATCACATCGAAGTGAACCAAAAATATCTCCGGTAATACAGGAAGAATGTACCCGAACCAGCACAGGTTCGTCTTTTTGCCATTTACCTTTTATTAAAGCTATATGTTCAAGCCTATTCGATTTTTGAAGGAAAGGTATTAAGAAAAATTCTCCGTATTTAGTAGGTAGTTTTACCTTTGCTCCCTGTTCGATCAGACTTTCTTTCTGAAGCCGGTAAGCTATCAGGTCTTTTATGGTAATGATTTTCAGGTTAAACTTTTTAGCAATCTTCATAAGATTGGGCAGTCTTGCCATGGAACCGTCTTCATTCATTATTTCCACCAGGGCGCCACCGGGTTTCAGTCCTGCCAACCGTGTGAGATCAACAGCGGCTTCCGTATGTCCTGCCCTGCGGATTATACCCCGTGATTTGGCTTTCAGAGGGAAGATATGTCCTGGTCTTCCAAGATCATCGGGTTTAGTAGAGGGATCCACCAATGCCTTAATGGTTAAAGCCCGGTCATGTGCAGAAATACCCGTGGTACATTTTTTACTGATCAGATCAACCGACACGGTAAATTGAGTTTCATGGTACGAAGTATTTTTTCCTACCATAAGATCCAGCTCCAGTTCTTCACATCTTTCTTCAGGTAATGAGGCACATATCAAACCCCTGCCATAGGTAGCCATAAAATTAACAATCTCGGGTGTGATCAATTCTGCAGCAAAAATAAAATCACCCTCGTTCTCGCGGTCTTCGTCATCAACAACGATTATGATTTTACTTTTCCTGATATCCTCAATCGCTTCTTCTATGGTATTTAGCACGTAACTATCCTGTGTGTTTACAGAATCGTTATACCTGCTGCCTCTTTGTAGGTTGCCAGACATTTATTTTAACTCCTGTAATAAATTTAACAAAACCAAAAAGCAGGGCTACATTCATAGCCCAAAAATGCGTAATAAAACGCAAAATTAAAACATGTATTTCAATTTTCCTCAGAAAATAGTCAATAAACGGAAGAATGAACAAAATACATTGAAGAATAAAAAGGGATAAGTAAAAAGTATTTTTAAAAGCAAGGACTAAATTTAAGAAGAAAACAATGAAAAAAAATAACGGACCAAACCACCTCAGTATTTTGTGAGAAAGGAAGCTAAAGGCTAATCCTCTAAACGGTGGCCAGAGCAAGTGAAAAAAGAGTTTAAAATTCTGGAAATCACCGGTTGCAATTCTTGTTTTTCTTCTGAACTCCTCCCCAAGATCGTTGGAAACATCTTCGTATACTTTAGCGTTTAAATTGTTAATAGCCTTTTTTCCCTTTTGCAGAATTTTCATATTAATATAGAAATCATCAACCAGCAAGTTGTCAGGTACGGGCAGGTACAATTCACGTCTGATCGCATAACAACCTCCCATAGGTCCCATCATGGTTCCCCAGATTTTTCCTTCCAGGTTTTTGGTTTTAACCTCCATCGAGATATATGCCTTTTCCTGTATCGATATTCCGTCTTTTTTCAAACCCCTGTTTATCATATTGGTGTCAACCAGTCCTGTTCCCTGATCCCTGAACATTGTAACTAGCTCAGATATAGTGTTTTCGTCAAATAAAACGTTAGCGTCCGTAAGAATAAATATTTCTCCTTTTGCCCGGTCCGCAAGCCGGTTAATTACGTTGGCTTTACCCATTCGTTCCTTAAAGATATGAACAGAGAGGTTTTTATGTTTCTTTGAAAGCTCAGTCAATATGTTATTTGTCTGGTCAGAAGAACCATCAGATCCAACAAAAATCCCGAATTCTCCTTTTGGATAGTTGGCCGAAAAAACACTTTCAATTTTTTGTCGTATTACTTTTTCTTCGTTGTAGACGGCCATCAGTATGGAAACGGTTGGATAGAAAGAATATCCGGTTTCTGAAACTTTCCTTTTTGGTTTAAGCCAGTAAATAATTTTCAGTAAAAATGGATAGAGGATATAGGAATGAAATAGCAGGAAAATTGACGCCCAAAATAGAGTTTTACTAATCATCCAGAAGAGACTTATAAAATGTTAATAGACTTGATGTGATTGCTAAATTATCAAAATTTTTTCTAATAAACTTTTGTGCTTCCGTGCTTATCCGGCTGCGAAGCTTGTTATCCTGGATCAATCGTTTTATTTGAGATATAAACTCCTGGCTATTATCAGCGAAAATAATGTTTTTTTCATGAGTTGCCGGAATACCCTCAATACCTGCAGAAGTTGATATGATAACCTTTCCCAGAGCCATTCCTTCAATAATTTTTACCCGGATACCACTGCCGGAAAATAATGGAACAACCATAATGGTATTGTCGTTCATGAACAGGTAGGCATTCTTAACTTCTCCTGCAAAAACAATCTGTTTCTGGTTGATCTTTTTTACCAGCCAGGAGGGTGCATTTCTTCCCCCCACATAAAACTCAAGTTTTGGATGGTTACACTTCAAGTCCATCCAAACCTTATCCAGGAACCATATCAGACCTTCCTGGTTGGGTGTCCAGTCCAATGCTCCGAGGAAAAAGAGTGATGGGAATGTTTGATTATTCGGGGGTTTTTCAAGGTTTGTAAGATCCATTCCAAACGGGGCACAAAACATGGGCTTTTCAGTACCCAGATTTTTGAACATTTCAAGGTCATTGGGAGTAATAGGTATAATTGCATCGTACTGATTCAGGCTTTTTAGTTCAAAATTCCTTAATCTCCGGTAGATTATTTTTGCGAAAAACTTCTTTACTCCAGGTTTAAATTGATTGACTATGCCTTCCCATATTTTGAATTCAACATTATGAGCCCTCATAACAATTTTCGCTCCGGAATACATACGGATTACAGGAACATAAAATGCCAGTGACAAACCTTCCAACTGGATAATATCGAAATCCTGTTTTTCAAGGATATTACGGATGACATCACTGAATTTCTTTGATTTAAACCTGACAAGGTTATAGGGGAGATTAGAGAACAGAAAGTTGATAAAAGCCTTTATGTAAGAAATATTCGTATTTATATTGAATGGAATAAACCGGGCGGTCTTTTTAAGATTTTCAGGCAAGTTCCTGGTATCGTTAAAATGTTTGGACGTATTCATAGCCAGAACAGTGACTTCCTGGTTTAATTCAGAAAACCCCTTTGTCAGATTAAATGTTGCCCGGGAACCTCCGTCTTTGGGTGGGTAAGGAAATTTATTGGCAATTTGAAGGATTCTCATGTTTTAAATCCCCCCGTACTGTTCATAATCTTCTACACTAATTTTAAAGAGTTTCTTGAAAAAGTTGATGTATGTTTCAACGTTGAGGATAGCTGAATCGACGGTTGCTTTATAGGTAAGAAAAGCTCCAATGGGTAAAAGAATAAGTGACGAAAACCACATACCGGCGAATGATGCGACAACAACTTCACGAACGAATTTCTCGCCCGACAGGGATATGATGTAATAAATAATAAAGAATATGACCGAAATTACCATAGGTGTACCGAGTCCGCCTTTACGAATAATAGCCCCCAGTGGTGCACCAATAAAAAAGAAAATGAAACAGGCAAATGACAAGGTGAGTTTCCTGTGCCATTCAATTTGATACCGGCGTATTCTTTTTGCCTTGTAAATCAGGTTGTATGTTGAGCTGGATATATAATTTTTAGTATTTCTGGCTTGAACAAGAGCCCTTTCAATGGCAGTTTCTTTTTCGGATAATGTAAGTTCCTCAAAAATCCTTTCAGGAACAAAGATGGCTACCTCTGGTGAATCATTTACTTTTGTAGTGTCCTGTCTTCTCCTTAACCTATAATTAACCAACAAATGTGATTTGAACATAGCGTTGGTGAAAAGTTCTTTTCTGTCTTCCAAATCGTGACTAAGAGAATCTGAGAAGTGGGATAGTTGCTGCATATTAAGCATGGCATATTGATTCTTAAACAAATCTTCATCTGTCCGGCTTAGTCCAAAATCTCTTAATTCAAAAATCAACTCCTGTTCTTCAAATACATCCCGGCGGTGGGGATATGTCTTAATAGCCCTTCTCCTCTTTTTTTTATCCTCGTCAATTACCTCATTATAGGAGTAACCATGGTAAAGGGTAAAGATCAGGTTTGTTGTATCAAGGGTCATTCTCATATAACCCGAATCAGCATAGATAACCGAAATATTACCTTTTTTTTCCCGGTGATCATATATCAGGATCTTGTGTAACAAATTTGTTCTGGGTTCTTTATCGGCAATCTTTATACTGATTCCTTCAAGGCCGTTATAAAATTCTCCTTTTTTTATGTTTATTTCCGGCCTTTGTTGCTGAATATCCCACAGCAAGGATCTTGCTTTCAGGTTGGCTAGCGGAAGGATATTATTGGAAAAGAAAAATGCACCTATGCTTAGAAAAACAACCAGAAAAATCAGGGGTGACATGATTCTCTGCAGGGATATCCCGGAAGATTTCAGGGCAGTAAGCTCAAGATTCTCACCCAGGTTCCCAAATGTCATTAATGCTGCCAACAGGATGGCCAACGGAAGGGCTAAGGGAATAAAACTGACAGAAAAATAAAACAACAATTCGGATAAGGTTGGAAGATCAAGTCCTTTCCCTACCAGGTCATCAATATATTTCCACAGGAATTGCATGATTTGTATAAACAGAACAATGAAAAAGGTCATGATAAGGGGACCTATGAAAGACTTAATGATAAAAATGTGTAGGCGTTTCACGGTAAAATATTATAATAGGATACATAGTAGAAACGAATACAAAATTAAGATATTTTTAGGAAAGAGTTTGGAGGACAAGAATTTTCTAAAGGCCTAACACATGTTTTAGTTTGGCTATCTGTGTATTCCACAGTTCAATGGTATCTTCCAGTTCATCTTCTTCAGCGAAATCGGTGATTAACAAGGCAACATCTCCTGTAAGCTCATGGATATTAACTTTGAATTCAAAATAAAATTTTTCTTCTTCATCATCAATCCACCTGAACCTGACGTATTTGTTATTTTTTTTTAGAATCAGTTCGGCTATTTGTTCTGATTCGCCCCAAATGAAAGTAAAAGTTTCCCCTTTTACGTTAACATTATCGGCAAACCATTCGGAGAGACCACCGGCAGTACTCAATCGATTAAAGAGGACTTTAGGAGAGGAGTTGATGGTATATTCCAGTTCTAATTTTTGTTTCATTTATATGAGGATAAAATAATAAACAAGTTTGGTGCTGACGCAATATAGAGAAAAATGTTAATATAAAAAATAAAACCGGTAAAAGTACAAGCGATATTTATGGAAATGACGTAAAAAGAATACCGGTCCACCTACTTTTTTAAGTAGTCATGGAAATTTTAAAATGAAATCGTATATTTGTTTCCGCAATTTTTTACATCAAATAATACATGGCGAGCTCCGAGAATCGGAACTGTGATTTTCGGGATTAGAGCGCATGATTCATGAAGAATTTAAAATAACAAACAATTATTATTTTGGCGAGGTAGCTCAGGAGGTTAGAGCGCATGATTCATAATCATGAGGTCGAGAGTTCAAGTCTCTCTCTCGCTACATACAAAACCCATCCGCCATGGCGGATGGGTTTTGTAGTTCTTAGTTCCTGGTTTAAAGTTCTTTGTTCGTTTAAAGAAAAATATACCAAGTAAAAATTACGAATATCTATATGGCGGTGTTAATAAAGTTTATCCGTCCGCACACCGAAGCGGTCCGACGGATTTTTCTTGTTGCCATACCTGAAGAAAGTTGATAATCAAAAATTTATTACCGTCAAATGATTGAGATTTTTATTATCCGGAACAGGAATGAAATAGTAGTAATTGAGATATACAAAACTTCAGTAATTTATATTAACTTTATAAGTGAGAAATTCAGGTAAAAAGACAATTCAGGGAGGTACAATTTGCCTTATCAATACAAACGATGAAACGGTAAAACCCATTTATGGTACAACTTACAGGGATATAGTGATTTAAGCTAAAAAATTAACTCAGAATATAGTAATATATAATTTAAAATGATGTTATAATCCACACTAATTAAGGGAGGTAAAAAATGACACTTAAAAAAAACATGAACCGTCGTAAATTCTTGGGTTCTGCAGCCGCAGCGGTTACATTTACTGTTGTTCCAAGACATGTGCTTGGCGGGCTTAAATATGTAGCTCCAAGCGATAAAATAACCCTGGGTTACATCGGTTGCGGCACCCAGGGATTAAGGGAAATGACCAGGTTGATCACTAATCCGGAAATACAAATTATTGCTGTTTGTGATCCCAATAAAAACACCACAGATTATGTGGACTGGTCTTTAAATGGAATTAGAAACGGCATACGAAGGGTTTTAGAAGAGCCTACCTG
>DAOVQI010000387.1 GCA_030628785.1 Bacteroidota bacterium | reverse complement strand
TTCGAAGGATCTTTTTGTTACGTATTGCAAATTTCTATTGTTTAAACTCAATGAGGGGTCTAGAGAAATATTTAGTGCATTGGTTGGTCTGTATGATAGATTTAAACCGTATTGTTGGGTTCGGCTACTCTTTTCATAACCCCAAAAACCCATAAAACGGGTACCATAAGTTATTTTTTTCCGGTTATCGGAATTAATACTGAGCCACGAACTGATTCCCCCCGGCGTAAGAAATGACGGACCTCCTCGAAGCATAGAATTCGATATACCATTTCCCCGGGGATTTATACCGGTGCTTAAGGACCAGTAATTCTTAAATTGCAAATGAAGATTGATGTTTCCACCTGTTACGATATGATTTCCACCAAAATCAAATACATTCCACTGATTAAGGTTTACATTTAAATTTCTGAAAATGCTGAACGGTTCCCATATCCGGTATCCTACCCAAAAAACCTGCAGGATCTCATCAGCACTCGTCATAAATCCCAGGTCGTTGAGTTCAAGTCCAGGCGACTTCCAGCTTAAGAAGCCGGCATATCTCCAGTGACCGTTAGCAAACTTACCTGCGGAAAGAACACCTCCGTATCCGGATAGGGAAGTCCTGCTTGAATCAAACTTAACATAATCATTATCAGGTCTCTGGAAATACCTTGCCGAGGAGCTTTGAGTACGGATAAGTGCTTCCTCCGAACCTTTTATCTGGCTGAAATAGGTTTTTAACGAGAAGCTGTAAGTTCTGTCTTTCCATTGGTGGGTAAAATCGAGTCCTCCTGAATACGCAGAGGTATGTAAAAAGTTTAGATCGGGATTTTCAATTTTACGGTTGGTGGTGGTAAACATACCTCCCAGGATGGTATTCCCTTTATTGAAGTCCTTCTGAACCCTGGATACTGAATAGTTTGTAAGGGGTTCAACCGTTTCAAAGCGTTTTATTCCTTCATTATCAATCTCAGCCTTTTCCTTTGCGGTAATGCTTTCAAGAATACCAATTGATAATCCGTTTTTTGTTTTACCGGTAAATTTTGCGGCTCCCAAAATAGATGTATTGATTGGTATATCTGCGTATTCACCATCTTGTGTATTGGGATATGATTGGGGTCTGCGGCCAATCCGCCGTGAATAGAACATATTCTCCGAAGCCAGATCGCCATCACCAAACATTAAAGGAAAACTCAAAATATTTTTTCCCTCAATAAAAAATGGTCTTTTTTCTTCAAAAAAGATTTCGTAAGCAGTCAGGTTGACTTGGGAGGGGTCGGCTTCAACCTGACCGAAATCAGGATTCACGGTAAAATCCAGGATCATGTTATTCGTAATTCCGATTTTTCCGTCTACTCCTATGTCCAGATTGCTTGATTTACCCGTGGCATACGGATTTCCTTCCTCCTTTTCAAACCGTTCCATATGGCCTACGGTATAAGGGGCAATTTCAATTTGCCTTTTTGGCTTGATACCCGAAATACCATGTAGTTCTCCAAATTGATGAACCCAGCCCGGAGCATCTCGTGGAATAAACTGCCAGATGGATAGCTCTTCTTTCCGGAATAATAATCTCGCGACCTGAAGTCCCCAAACCTGATCTTCTTCCTTATCAAATCGCAATTGGCTCAGGGGGATTTTCATCTCTGCAGTCCAGCCTTCTTCATCACTATTCGTTTTTACATGCCATATCGGATCCCACGTCCAGTCTTCGTTTTCTCCGTCATTCGAAAAAACTCCGTCCATTTTAACTCCGGCTGCATTAACCATAAAAGTGAATGCAGTACGCCGGTCGTAATAACTGTCAAGCTGTATGGCAACAATGTCCCCGTCAATTTCATCTTTCCGGGTCATTCGTTTTACGATGCTGTCAGGACTGGTATCATAGGCCCTGAAGGCAACATATACATTGTTGTCATCATACAGGATCTTAAAGGCTGTTTCCTGTGATGGGTCTTTCCCTTCATAAGGTTGTTGCTGAATAAATCCACTTTCCCATTCAAGGTTTTGCCAGACGGGATCATCCAAAACACCATCGATCACCGGCGCCCTGGATTCTACCCTTGTTGCTCTGAATACCTTCTTTTCCGTGGATATTTTCCTGGCTATTCCCGGTATTGAAAAACAAACCAGAAGTAGAATAATTATACTCTGTCTCATATAGGATTAAAATAGATTTTTACTCAAACTCATTTAAGTATCAATTTGCATGCCATTCAAGCTAAGAAGTTTATTTTCAATGAAATAGACTAGCAGCTTTTTTTTGTCAGACGAATTAGTGTTCGGTTTTGTTACAACTTCTGTACATTTTCGTACAATCCGAAACTTAACCAACAATACAAAGACGAACCAGATGCGGTTTTGATGCAAGTTTTTTCATTTTTTTTTATTAATACAAAATTTCGTAACTTGATTTTTTTTAATCCAATCAACTTCCGTTGGAACACCAAAAATATTAAACCATAAAACTTACAACCATGAAAAAACTTCTATTCTTACTGTTCACTATTCACTGTTCACTTCTCACTCTCTTTTCCCAGGCTCCGCAAAGCTTTAACTACCAGGCAGTAGCCTGGGATGATGCAGGGGACCTGATGAAATCCACCAGCCTGACCGTTAGAATCAGCATCTTTTCGGAAAGTGAAACAGGAACCTTGCAATGGGAAGAAACCCATTCCCCAACCACCAATGAATACGGATTGTTTACGCTTCAAATTGGTGCCGGTACCAGGACCAATGGTTTAGCAACCAATTTTTCTGACATAATCTGGGGATTGGCATCCCATTTTTTAAAAGTGGAAGTTGAAGCAGGCAGTGGTTATAACAATATGGGAACAACACAGTTTCTATCGGTACCATATGCTCTGTCGGTATCCTCTCTGAAGAGTCTTAACATTGAGGAACCCACAGGTCATGATCCTGAGGATGCCTTGTTTGAAGTAAAAAACCAGGATGGAAATACCGTCTTTGCGGTGTATAACGAAGGGGTGAGAATATATGTGGATGACAATCCGGCAAAAGGAGCCAAGGGAGGATTTGCCGTTGGCGGATTTAAAACCGGTAAGGGAATCACAAACGAATACATGAGAATTACGCCTGACAGTATCAGGATATACGTGGATAGCACAAGTGCAAAAGGCAGCAAGGGAGGATTTGCTGTTGGTGGTTTT
>DAOVQI010000199.1 GCA_030628785.1 Bacteroidota bacterium | reverse complement strand
AATTAAAACCTCAATACAAGACTGACTGCCGGAAACGAACTTGTTTACAAGCTCACAATCCGATAATTTTGCAAGTTTCAAAACTACTTTTTATTATGGTTAATAAGAAAGTAGAATTTCCCCGATAGCAGTCCTCCGTATATTAAGGTTAGAAAATATCCCCCTTCTTAGAAGGTGGCTTTGATTTGTCCCTCAAAGAGACGATTAATTAACACAAATTACAATCAATATCCCAAATGACTATAATAGTATATGCAAGTAACCTAAAAAAAATGTTAATTCAAAAAATATTACTTTTAATTTTTACTAAAAAGTACTTTTAAGACTAAATTACAATTTTTATGCCAGGGATTCCGGCCAAAGAAAAACAAAACATTCAGATTAAGGGAGCGCGGGTTCATAATTTAAAGAATATCGATATTGAGATACCCCGGGATAAACTTATTGTAATCACGGGCTTATCAGGATCAGGTAAATCTTCCCTTGCATTTGATACGATATATGCTGAAGGACAACGGCGGTACGTTGAAAGTTTATCTTCTTATGCACGACAGTTCCTTGGGCGGATGCACAAACCGGAAGTTGATTATATTAAAGGAATTCCGCCTGCCATAGCCATTGAACAAAAAGTAAATTCAAGAAATCCGCGATCAACTGTCGGGACCTCAACTGAGATTTATGAATTTTTAAAATTGCTTTTTGCCCGTACTGGTAAAACTTACTCACCTATATCCAATAAAGTTGTAAAAAGACATAGTGTATCTGATGTTGTGACCTTTCTGGGCAGGTTTGAAGAAAATACCCTGGGAATTTTAACTGCTCCTCTGAAAGCTCATAAGGATTGCACAATTCCCGATCATCTCAGGTTCTTATTGAAACAAGGAATAACCAGGGTTGAGATAAATGATGAAATAAAAAAGAGCAGTAATGTGCTTGAAAATCCTGAATTGGTTGAAGAATTAACTGAAATAAAGGTTGTTATTGACCGGATTGTTATTAAAAGGGATAAGGATTCACTGAGCCGGTTCGCCGATTCGGTTCAAACTGCTTTTAACGTTGGGAAGGGATATTGTTCAGTAAAAGTTTATAAGGAAGATATAACTGTTATTGAGAACTTTTCCAATAAGTTTGAAGCCGATGGTATCGAATTTGAAGAACCGACCTCTTTTATGTTCAGTTTCAACAACCCGGTCGGAGCTTGCCCCACTTGTGAAGGTTATGGAAAAATCATCGGGATTGATGAAAGTCTTGTAATACCCAACAAAAGTCTTTCGATTTACGAAGATGCTATCGTTTGCTGGAAAGGTGAAAAAATGAGTAAATGGAAAGAACGATTAATCTACAATGCGGATAAGTTCAACTTTCCGGTACACAAACCCTTTTATGAATTAACTGAAAATCATAAACTTCTGTTATGGACAGGGAATCAATATTTCAAAGGATTAAATACCTTTTTCGACTATCTGGAAAAGAAAAAATACAAAATCCAGTACAGGGTAATGATATCACGCTACCGGGGTAAAACGGTTTGTCCGGAATGCAAAGGGACAAGGCTGAAAAAAGAAGTCGCTTATGTTAAAATTGGGGGGAAATCCATTCAGTATCTGGTGCAACTACCCATCGATAAACTTTATCAATTCTTTAATAATTTAACGATTGATGAGTACGACCAGACCGTTTCAAAGCGATTGCTAACTGAAATTAAAAACCGATTAGAATTTCTGATCAATGTAGGATTAAGTTATCTGACACTTAATCGTCTATCTTCCAGCCTGTCAGGTGGCGAATCGCAAAGGATCAATCTTGCAACTTCGTTGGGAAGCAGTTTGGTAGGATCGATTTACATTCTTGATGAGCCAAGTATTGGTTTACATCCCAGAGACACTTCCCTTCTGATAAAGGTTTTAAAGGATTTACAAAAATTGGGGAATACTGTTTTAGTTGTAGAGCACGATGAAAAGATCATAAAGTCAGCCGATGAGTTGATAGATATTGGCCCGTATGCAGGTCGTCTGGGTGGAGAAATAATATTTCAGGGGCCATTCAGCAAGTTGAAAAAAAACAAACGAAGTTTAACTTCATTATACTTGCTGGGTGAAAAATCCATTCCGGTGCCTAAAATCAGAAGAAAATGGACAAATTATATCGAAATTAAGGGAGCTCGTGAACATAATCTAAAAGGGATTGATGTTATAATCCCTTTAAATACTTTAACCGTTATTACCGGCGTAAGCGGCTCAGGGAAGTCTTCCTTAATCGGCGATATTCTGTTTCCAGCCCTGAATAAACGATTTAATGGTTATGGTAAGCAAACCGGGCAATTCGATATTCTGGAAGGCAATCTCGAAATGATTACTAATGTAGAATTTGTTAATCAAAATCCGATCGGGAAATCCAGCAGATCAAATCCCGTTACGTATATTAAAGCATTTGATGAAATAAGAAGATTATTTGCCGGTTTGCCTTTATCAAAACTTAACGGATTTAAACCGGGACATTTTTCTTTCAATATAGATGGTGGCAGATGTGAAGAATGTTTGGGAGAGGGCATCATTAAAGTTGAAATGCAATTTATGGCAGATGTTGAATTAATTTGTGAAAGCTGCAATGGTAAAAGATTTAAACAAGAGACTCTTGAGGTAAAATATAATGGTAAAAATATTTTCGATATTCTTGAATTAACAGTTAATGAAGCACTTGATCTTTTTAATACAGGCAGGGGAAGCAATGAGAAAAAGATAGTCGAACGATTACAGCCTCTTGCCAATGTCGGTCTTGGATATATAAAACTAGGGCAATCATCCAGTACGTTAAGTGGTGGTGAAAGCCAGCGGGTAAAATTAGCTTCGTTTCTAAGTAAAGAAAATACCGGTCAGCCAAAATTATTCATCTTCGATGAGCCAACCACGGGTTTACATTTTCATGATATACGAAAACTTCTCGATGCATTTGATGCCCTTATCGAGAAAGGCCATTCCATAATAATCATTGAACACAACCCGGAGATCATTAAATCTGCTGATTGGGTAATTGACCTTGGTCCGGAGGGTGGTGAAAAAGGTGGATATATTATATTCGAGGGTATTCCGGAAAACCTGGTAAAATGCAAGACATCGTACACCGGGAAATACCTTAAACCAAAGTTGGAATAAATAAATAACGATATGTTCTATGTATCGGAATTTTAATGTTTATGGCTTGATAATGGCTAATTTCATTATACTTTGCATTTTTAAGTCGGCAATCTTCACTTATTTCACTTTAAACCCAAACATAATAGCAACACAACCACTAGTCGGTTCCTCAGATGCATCTCCCGCAGGAATCTTTACCATTATTTTTAATTGCTGGGAGGATTCAAGCTTAAAGTCCCAAATTCCGCTGTAATTGCTGTTTCTATTATTATACAATACATTTTTACTGGCATCCATTATCTTAAATTCAACATCAGGCAAGTTTCCGGAGCCACAAATAGAAATCCGGTAATCCTGATCGGAGTAAAAGGTTTTGTATAGTTCGGCTTCTTCTCCTTCAGTAAGGATGGCAGCATGGTAATTCCCATCATGGGTATATGGAGATAACTCCTCTTTGCATATTTTCTTTGCAAAAGCTTTGCATTGAGCATGACTTATTAAAGGGAACACTAATAATACAGCCGTAGTTATAATAGTAATTTTTAAAACTTTTTTCATAACGATAGATATTTTTATAAAACAAAGGTATTTCTAAGGGACCTGACTTTTTCACTTAATTCTATAAACAATTCGGGGGTTAAATTGGATTGTGATTTCGATTTAAGGGTAGTCACATTTGTTTCCGGATCATGTACCGGTTCGATCACGGAAGTTTCTATTTTTATTTGATCAAAAATTGCTTTCAATTCACTGATTTCTTCTATTAAACCAGCTACATCAGGGTTGGATTGATTTTCCTCAAGAAGTTTCATGACAATTTCCAATGACAACTTTTGATCGACGATCCGGATAACAAGCTTGTTATCCTCGAAAGTCCCTCTATTAACCAGTTCCGTAGCAATATACAATCCTTCCATCCATCCACCTACCAGCACAATGGCTGAAAGTGCAGCACGGTCATTTTCTTTGAGAAAAGCACTGGAATTCAAAAATGTTTCGGAAACAATATCCATTATTTTTTCCCGGTTATTGATGTTCTCTTCGAGATTTTCAATCGTTTTTTCATCAATAGCATCAAGTATTCCAAGGCCATCAGCCATTTTCTTTGCTGCACCCATATAACTGATGGATGCCTGAGTTTGATCATACAAACTGGCAAAACTCAAATCACAAGTATATATACCCAGATTTAAAGCCATACTTTTGTTTGTCGTATAATTCTGGGCATTATCAACCGAGTTTAACAATTCGGCATCATATTGAGCTCCGGCTGACCTGATGAGCATTGCTGTCTCAAGAGGAGATGGCAGTGAATAGAATATTTTCTTTGCTTCATCAATGTCTTCAAACAACTCCTGGTCAATTTCTGTCATATCCACCGTGATTTCAGGCTCCCTCTGCTTATCACCTCCTGACCCACAACTTGCTATAAAAAAAGCACTAAACAGAATAGCAAGCAACTTTAAGCTTTTAATTTTAATCCATTTAATATTCATAATTTCAATAGTTTAAAGGGTTGTTCTTCATTGGACTATTATTAATCAAAGTAAAAATAATATTTTTTTTAATAAAAAACATAATCCTTGTGGGATTTTCACATTAATCCAACGAAATTCAAAGCAGAAACAAATGGGACGAATAAAAAATGGCTATGTTCCATAATCTTGTTGGTTTTTAAATTTTGCAACCTACTCGTCTGACCACTAAGATGTTAAAATTTATTATTATATCTCATTATTAGCATAATATTTTAAATCTAATCATAAAGTTAAACAGTAGTAGTGGTCTTACTCGTCTGACCACTAAAATGCATCAACTTTCTACATAAACCATAATATAATTGCAATGTTTCAAATTTAAACTAATCGCCTTGCAATAGTAGTGGTCTGACGAGTATCATAAAAATTAAAAGAATTATTGTCAAAATTTGTTTTATTTTTGGGCATCGTATTTTACCTTTCTGTCCGCAAGCGGATATCTCGCCTACAAGTAGGTGAAAATATAAGGAACCCAGCAGCAACCTGCCCGCCGCTTCGCTTTGGCAGGCGGGGCTGCGGATAATTTGTTGAATTAAACTTTGTTGAAAATGAAAAAAGTTTTATTAACCACTTTAATAATTGGCTTTTTAAGCATCTTAAATTTATCTGCACAGGGTTACAACACTGGTATAGGACTCCGTGGAGGTCTGGCACAAGGTGTTACCATTAAGCATTTTTTAGGAAAAACGAATAATGCAATTGAAGGCATACTGGCTACTCGATGGAGCGGAATATTTATAACCGGCTTATATGAAATTCACGATGATCCGTTCAAAGTAGACGGGTTGCAATGGTTCTATGGTTTTGGAGCCCACATTGGATTCTGGGAGGAAACCAAAATTGGTGTTGATGGCATTCTGGGCTTGGAATATACATTTGAGGAAATTCCGATAAATGTTACTCTCGACTGGAAACCAGCTATTAATCTTGTGGGTGACGACTATTGGCTTGACGGATTTGCCCTATCCGTCAGGTACGTATTCTAGTAAATAAAATTCCCCTCCTGGACAGTGCCATAGGCATCCCTACGGGGGAGGGGTGTCCTGAGCGCAAGCGAAGGACGGGGTGGTTGATAATTAAAGCCTTATGTTTTTTTCTCACATAACTCCGTCAACACACCAAATGTTGATTTAGGGTGCAAAAAGGCAATATTCAACCCTTCAGCACCTTTCCGGGATATTTTGTCAATCAATTGAACCCCCTTTGATTCCATAGCCTTTAGGCTGTCTTCTATATTTTCTACAGCAAAGGCAATATGATGGATCCCTTCCCCTTTCTTTTTTATGAATCTTCCGATCGGACCTTCCGGATCGGTTGGCTCCAGCAATTCGATCTTGATTTGTCCAACCTGAAAAAATGCTGTTCTAACCTTTTGATCCTTAACCTCTTCAATATTATAACATGTTAGCTCCAAGACATTTTCATAGAAAGATATTGTTTCTTCCAGACTTTTTACTGCAATTCCAATGTGCTCAATATGTGATGGTTTCATTATTTTATTATTTGATTATTTAATTTATCTGCGAAATTAGAAATAAAAACAACAAAAAAATTAGGACTTTAATCTTATATGTGGTTCATCTGGATAATACATAGGTAAATATTAGTTCTCTAAACATTTAAGTTGCTATCCAAAGACAAGACCATCGGTCTTGGATTATTGTAGTAAAACCACATAATAACTAAACTAAAACTCCATCGGAGTTTGATTATGAATATTATTTCCCATTCCTAAGCATGAATATGATCAGGCATT
>DAOVQI010000255.1 GCA_030628785.1 Bacteroidota bacterium | reverse complement strand
TCGACAGTCTACAGTCTCCAGGAAGAAGTCTTCAGTCGGCAGTCTACAGTCTCCAGGAAGAAGTCTCCAATCGACAGTCTACAGTTCTCCAGGAAGAAGTCTCCAATCGACAGTCTACAGTCTCCAGTAAGATAGCAAAGCGCAAAATTGGGCGTGGTTGTTTAACTAACAATCAACCACCTCCCCTTCCCGTTGGGCGGGCTCCTTATCTAAGGAGGAGAATTTTGTGTTTGTAACAGAGAACAGAGAACCAGAACCATTCTGTAAGCGGAGCGAACAGAATGTCTCACGAGCAGGATTGTGATTGTGGCCCCGCGGGAGCGAGTAAACCAGTTCAGTAGAGCCGAATTGTATTCGGCTGCAAGCTGTGAATTAATAACCTTAAATTAAAAAAATGTTGTACAATTAACCTTTCCTACCTGACAACCCGCTTAAGTAAACTTACAAACAAGCGTACATCTTCTTCCGTCGTATCGAGTGATGTCATCCACCTGACTTCCGATGTACCTTCATCCCATACATAGAAAAAAAATTCCTTTTGCAATACAGGTATATATTCTTTTGGAACAATGGCAAAAACACCGTTTGATTCAACTTTTTGGGTGATTTTTATTTTTGGTATTTTCTCAACTTCCTTTGCAAGCAGTTTTGCCATATTATTGGCATGACTGGCATTTTTTAGCCACAGATCGCCGGTAAGATAACGGTTAAACTGGGCAGCAATAAAGCGCATCTTGGATGCCAGTTGCATTCCTTGTTTTCGAATGTATTTAAAATCAGTTGAGAATTCTTTATTGAAAAAAATAACAGCCTCACCATACATCATACCATTTTTGGTTCCACCAAAAGAAAGCACATCAATACCAGTATCTGTTGTTATTTTCCGGTAAGTAACCCCAAGATTAGCAACTGCATTGGAAATCCTGGCGCCATCCATATGAACCAGTAAACCATTATCGTGGGCATAATCCGTAATCTTGTTTATTTCATCCGGTGTATAGACAGTGCCAAGTTCTGTGGTTTGCGTAATGGATATTACTTTTGGTTGTGAATGATGTTCGAAATTAAATCCATACATATGATGCTTTATTCCTTCAATGGTCAATTTCCCATTGGTTGTAGGGACGGTTAGTACTTTAAATCCTGAGAATTTTTCCGGAGCACCGCATTCATCCTGATGGATATGGGAAGTTTCAGCACAAATTATAGAATTATACGATTTTGTTATTGATGTTAACCCAAGGACATTTGCCGCAGTACCGGTAAAAACAAAATAAACATCGATATTATCCCCAAAAATTTCTTTGATTTTTTCTATCGCCTGTCTGGTATATTTATCATCGCCATAACCTATGGTATGCCCTGTATTGACTTCAGATATGGCTTTCAGAATTTCCGGATGTACCCCGGCATTATTATCGCTGGCGAAACCTCGTTTGTTAGTCATAAAACACTGGAATTAAAATAATTGTAAGTATTGAGTATGTAAGAGTTTCTTTTATATTCAGGATAATTGTTAGTTGTTATAAGTTATATGTTATATGATATTTTTCATGTCTTTAGAAAGTAGATTTGCTTCAATACTATATTAACCAAAAAAGTGAAAACAAGATTAAACTTTAAAAATTGAGCCTACTCCGAAAAGTATTTATTTCGCCACGAAGGCACCCCGGCACAGTCATTCTTCCTTACGGGGCAGGCAAAAACACAAAGTTTCACGAAGAATAAAACACTGAAAATAAATTCTTTGTGAATCTTGGTGTCTTAGTGTTTTAGTGGCATTTCCATATTTAACGACTTTTCGGAGAGGACTCAAAATTTCAGTAATTTAGTTTTTCCATATGTATTGTATTATTGTGATTATTCAGTTATTTATTCATTTTTCATTCCAATATTCCATCCTTCCATTTTTCCATTCTTCCATTATTCCATTATTACATGCAACCCATAACCACGGTGAAATATGCTCCTTCCCTGGTGAAATGTTTTCGTACCTCAAATTTCACCCCGACACGGTCATTCTTCCCTGCGGGGCAGGCACGGCAAGCGTCGCATTTCACGTAGCAAGCCTGCAACTTGAATTAATTAGAACATTGCTGGTATTTAGCTGCATACGTTTCCTTAGAACTTCTCATCATATTTTGTCCATAGAAAATCTCCCAGTTCCCACGCTTTTTTCACCACTTTTTCGCCCCACATGAAGGTATACTTCGTCAAGAGTTCAATGGTCTCACTTTTATGGTTAGCGTTATACATTTCCAGTGCCTTCTTTTCGATTTCAGGTTGGTTCTGAAATAGTTCCCGTTGCCAGGGAATCCATACAGAATCAACATCATGTCTCATATCGCCCCATCTTTGTGCTGCAAGTGTCCCCAGCCTATTAAAAGCCCACCAGGCTGATTTGGTGGTATATCCGTTTGGCCTGCCGGGAGTTTTATACGGCTCCGGAAGATCGGTTACACTGCAATAAACAGGAATATATATTGAAGATGCCACATTATCCATAGCTAACCAAACCACACCTCCTATTTCGTTTGGTAACCAATTCCTGGATTGAATTATAGTAGCATACATGGTATACCACCGGGCAATGGTTCTTTCCCCCCTCCAGCCCCAACCGCCATTAATTTTGAAAAGTTTGTTCATATCATAAGGCATTTGCGGATTAGCCAGCGGGGAAATAACCGTTTTACCATTTTCATCTGTTACAGTCAGGTTTTTGGTCATATCGAATTCAGTTCCTTCATAATAGTCCTTGAAGATTGACACTAGTTTTTTCAGGGTCACAGGTTCATCGGGTTTCACAGAGAACGGGTAGTTTTCAGCTCGCGGATCAAGTTTGAGAGAGGGAGCCAGCAGATCAAAAACCCTCCATTCACGGCGTCTGCAAGCAAAAGATGTTCTGCTTTCCGGAGCATAAGCGTAACAAAAGTGAAACGGACCTTTTTCTTCATCCCACCAGCCATTTTCTTTTGCAACAGCATAAACATTATCAGAAGCCAGGAAATAATCGGGATTGTTAAGATCAATTTCCATTATCCTGCTGGCATTGGCAACGATCGATACATGATCATCCGGAACCCGCTGAGCAGCCCATACAGCCCCTACCTTACCTTTCCCAGGACCAAGGATCTCGAAATGCCAGACTTCATTTGGATCGGAAATAGTCAAGACTTCACCAAAATCACTCCATCCGTATTTTTTTGTTAACTCATCTGCCAGTCTGATCGCTTCCCTGGCTGTTTTACTGCGTTCAACCATAAGCTGACACAAGTATTGACAATCGATTAATCCTTCATCGGACTGAAGTTCATTTCGTCCTCCAAACGTAGATTCACCAATCCCTACTTGATTTTCGTTCATACACGGATAGGCTGTATTGATGAATGCAAAAGTGTGATTAACCTGAGGAATCTTCCCGACTTTTTCATACCTGTATGTTGGCATCATTTTGGAATCATCAGCTACTCTTTTAAGTAAGGGGGTTGAACTACCCCCGGAATGGTCTTTTGCAGGTATAATATTTATCCAGGAACGTGTTCTGTGAGAATCGTCGGTATGAGAAGTAATTACAGATCCATCCGCTGATGCCAACTTGCCAAGAGTAATACTTGTGCAAGCTTCAGGAAATCCGTCTGTCCAATCGCTCTTATCCTGTGCCGGACAAATTTCCATTTGTATGAATAATAAAAAAATAATAAAATACAGGTTACTTACTAGAATTGTTCTCATCCGTTAATAATTTTAATTTTTTTTGTAAAATATTTGGCATGAAGGTTTCATAATACTAAATAATTTTATATATTTAAATCTGATAAGAGCCCAAAATAATAAAATAATTGCTAAAAATCACCGGATCACCAATAAGGTTGTCCGGAATTTTGAATAAACCCCTGTCCGAACTTAATTTTCCAATCCTTTTTATTTAAACACGGGAAAGTTATTTTATTTTTTTTTTATAGGATAACAATGGATAAACTTGAATTAAAGCGGAAATTGCTGGAGAAATGTTTTGAAGAACAAGACCGGTTAATTAATACAACCAGGTCGGTAATGGATGAAGCTCAACAGGGTGCCGAAGATGAGCAGTCAAGGGATTGGTATGATTCTATCAAAACCCAGCTAATGGGAAGAAGGGATATGTTTGCCGGGCAATTGAAAAAAAGCATTAACGAAAGAGCTATTCTTGAAAGAATTGATCCCAATAAAGAAAACGATCAAGTAAGTTTCGGAGCTGTTGTAATAACCGACGACCAGAAATTATTCATTTCCATTAGTTTAGGAAAAATCGAACTAAACAAAGAAACCTATTTTGCTATTTCACCACAGGTACCTTTATTCAAGTCAATGGAAGGATTAAAAAAAGGTGATTTGTTTGTGTTTAACGGTAAGAAGCATCAAATAAAAGACTTGTTTTAAATAAAATGGTGTCAGGTGTTTTCACCTGACAAATCAAACTGTCGGTTGGAAACAACCGACAGCATATCAATTTTTTTTGGTTATTATTTTCCTTTTCTCCAACGCTTGAGAGGATGTGTTCTTAATGCAAAATGCGTTGGTTTAAAAGGGGAAATACCGTGTTTAACAAAACGAAGATCTTCAATGCTAAAGAATGCTTTTGGATTGAAACTATGGATGATATCAACCACTTCCTTAAATTCTGCCCTTTTAACAATGGTGTAGATTATGTGTACATGGTCTTTTAATCCCATGGCTTCAACACTGGTGGTTCCATATCCTTGCTCATGCAGTGAATTTATCAGGTTTGTAGCATCTTTTTGAGTAATAACGCGTATCAAAAGATCACCCAGTGCCAGTTTTTCCTCCAATAACATACCAATATAATTTCCGGATGCGAATCCTCCTGCATAAGCAAAGTAACATATAACATTATCAAGATTTTGCATAATCCTGCTAATAGCAAGAATCCAAATAAAAATTTCAAAGAAACCAAGTAAGGGAACAATTTTCTTATAACCCTTCGAAATCAGAATTATCCTTGTGGTTCCAAGTGTTACATCGGCGATCCTTGCCAGGAAAATGAATAATGGCAGGACAAGATAAGTGTAAATTTCAGATTGAAAAAAATTTGTATCCATGATTGTATTTATTTTAATCTCGCGTTAATTGATTTAGGAATAACAGTATGAAACAATTAGCTTGTTCCCTAGTGTTAATACTCGTCAGACCACTGCTGCTGCCGGGCGATTAGTTTAGATTTGAAACATTGCAATTATGTTATGGTTTATGTAAAAAGTTAATGCATTTTAGTGGTCAGACGAGTAGGTTACAAAATTAAAAAACCAATCTGATGTCGCAGAGTCTAAGGGTCTAAGAGTCCAAAAGTATAAGAGTCTAGGAATATAAGAGTAACCTTTCGACCTTTTGACTATTCGACCTCTTCGACTTTTTAACCTTTCG
>DAOVQI010000368.1 GCA_030628785.1 Bacteroidota bacterium | reverse complement strand
TATTGTTTTTACAATATTTGTTTTGTTCAATCTTTCCGGATGCCTGCCACCTGAACCCCAATGGCAAATTGCTCCTAATACCATCAGTACCAGGTGGGCAAAACAGGTAAATCCTGAAAATCCCTTGCCGGAATATCCCCGGCCCATGATGGTCCGGGAAAAATGGAAAAACCTGAATGGATTATGGAAATATGCCATTCGTCCGGTTAACGAACCTCAACCTGCCGAATGGGATGGAAACATCCTTGTCCCCTACCCTGTCGAATCAGCCCTTTCTGGCGTTAAGAAACGGGTTGGTAAGGATAGCATTTTATGGTATTTTCGATCTTTCCGGGTTCCGAAAGACTGGTCAGGTAACAACATACTGCTCCATTTTGAAGCCGCTGACTGGAAAACAACTGTTTGGGTAAACGGCAAGAAGGTTGATACACACAAAGGTGGTTACGATCCCTTTGTTTTCGATATTACCGAATTCCTTAACAGTACAGGTTTCCAGGAGATAATTATTTCGGTTTGGGATCCAACCGATGAGGGAACCCAGCCCCGTGGTAAGCAGGTAAACAATCCCCGTGGCATATGGTATACACCAACCACAGGGATTTGGCAGACTGTTTGGCTGGAGCCGGTGGCAGAATCTTATATTTCAGCCTATAAAACATACCCTGATATTGATAAGAAAAGCCTTACTCTTCATGTTGATATAGCAGATTTCCGGGAAGGAGACCAAATCAAGGTTACTGCACTTTTTGAAAATGATATGGTAGGTGCAGTCACGATGGACAATGACGGATTTTGTATCATCCCCGTTTCTGATCTGCAATTATGGACGCCGGAAAATCCAAATCTTTATGACCTGAAAATCACTCTTCTTCGTAACAACCTGGAAATCGATGCCATATCGGGTTACTTCGGCATGCGGAAAATTGCCCTTGATAAAGATAAAAATGGGATCACAAGAATGTTTCTCAATAACAAATTTGTTTTCCAGAATGGCCCACTCGACCAGGGCTTTTGGCCGGATGGAATATATACTGCTCCCACCGATGAAGCACTCAGATATGACATTGAAATATCGAAAGAGCTTGGATTCAACATGTTACGAAAACATGTAAAGATTGAATCACGCCGTTTTTATTACTGGTGTGATAATCTTGGTATTCTCGTCTGGCAGGATATGCCAAGTGGCGACAAATACATTGGAGATCATGATCCTGATTTTGACCGGACTGAGGAATCTGCCAAACAATTTGAATATGAACTTAGCCGGATGATCCAAACGAAATTCAATCATCCGAGCATCATCATGTGGGTCGCTTTTAATGAAGGATGGGGACAATTTGAAACCGGGCGTATTGTGGAATTCATAAAAGAACTCGATTTTACGCGGCTGGTTATCAATGCCAGTGGTTGGACAGACAGGGGCGTGGGCGATGTACGTGATATTCATCATTACCCTGAACCCCGAACTCCTCAACCTGAGGAAAATCGTGCTATTGTTCTTGGGGAGTTTGGCGGGTTGGGATTGCCGGTTGAAAATCATACCTGGGTTGAGGAAAACTGGGGATACAGGAATATGAAAGACCGGCAGGAATTAATGAATAAATATGAAGATTTTTATTCGACCGTCTGGAAATTTAAAGAAGATCCCGGGCTTAGTGCTTCAGTCTATACACAAATTACCGATGTGGAAACGGAAACCAACGGATTGCTTACCTATGACAGGGAAATAATTAAGCTGGATGTTGAAGCAGCATATAAGATCAACACCAACCAATTTGTACCTGCTCCTTTTATTGAACCAGATGGTGGTTTGTTTCATGAAAAGGAAATCGTAGTTCTTAAGCAAATCAATGATCAGCCTGTCCGGTATACAATAGACGGAACAGCCCCGACTAGATCATCTGCGGAGTACACCGAACCCATCATCATCACGCAGAATACAATTATTAAAGCAAAGGTCTTTACCGATGAAGGAAGCAGCCGTACTGTGGTAACATCCTTCCGTTCAACCCCGTTAGGGAAACCTGCTTATGAAAAAAAATACAGTCAAAGATACACGGCAGGGGGAGATTTCGGACTTATTGATGGCAAAAAAGGATCAGTCAGTTTTAGAGACGGCAAATGGCAGGGCTTTGAAGGAACTGACATGGATGTTACCATTGATTTCGGAGAAGTAAGGAATATTACAGAGATCAATGCTGGATTCCTTGAGTCAACGGGCAGAGGGATTTTCCTGCCAGGTGAAGTGATCTTTGAGGTTTCAGAAGACGGTATAACATTTAGCCAGGTTGGAGAAGTTTCAAATGAAATCCCTGCCGAAAACCGGGAAGCCTCGATTAAAGAACACAAGGTAACCTTTTATGCTATACCTGTACAATATATCCGGGTTTTTGCAACGAACCCCGGAAAATGCCCTGATTGGCACCATGGTGCCGACGGAAAAACCTGGATATTTATCGATGAAATAACCTGGAAATAGGATGTTCTCGGTTCCGCAACTTAGGTTAAAAAGTTACTTTTTTTTTATGAATTTTTAAATTACCTCTCTCAGATTGCTTTTTTTTAAATAAAATAAAACTACATTTGCAATAATTTTTAATATTTTAATTTTAAAACAAAAGTTAATTATGAACATTTATGTAGGAAATCTTCATTACAATGTTACTGAAGATGAATTAAAAGAAGCTTTTAAAGGGTATGGAGAAGTAATATCTGCAAAGATTATTACGGATAAATACTCCGGAAGAAGTAAAGGATTTGGATTTATTGAAATGCCAAATGATTCTGAAGCAAAAGAGGCCATTGATGGTATAAATGGAACTGAAATCAGCGGAAGGGAAGTAAAAGTAAATCAAGCCAGAGAAAGACGGGAGAATTACTAAAGAAGTCTTATCGGGTCAAACAAAAATTAAAAGCTTAGCCATGAAAGGAACAGTAAAGTGGTATAATGATTTAAAGGGTTATGGATTTATACAAACAGAAGATGATAAGGATATCTTTGTACATCGCTCAGGATTAGATAGTTCGTCTAATGGATTAGAAACCGGACAAACTGTTGAATTCGAAATAGAACAAGGAGATAAAGGACCAATTGCTATTAAGGTAAAAAAAGTAGAATGATGCCTGCGGTTGTTACGAACAGCTATTTGCCATAGGCATCGGTCATAAAAGTGGTTACAATAGTGCTCCCTTTGTAACTTTGCTGCCATCGTTGAAATTTAAATCAATGACTCTCGATGTTCCAAAGGGATCTCTTTGGGAAAAACGATCCGTCGGCTGACCCTGTGAAATAAAGGCAAAGCCTTTACTGCATGGCAGTATTTACCCAGTGAAATCCTTGCCCCGTGAAATAGTGGCGAAGCCACTGCTGCGGAGCAGCATTTCACAGGGCGAGCGAAGCCGGAATGCCCG
>DAOVQI010000164.1 GCA_030628785.1 Bacteroidota bacterium | reverse complement strand
GACATCATGTAAACCATCTGAAACTAACGAAACTTATTGTATGGACTATCATTTTGCGCCGGATGAAACGGTTGTGACACTAATTAAAACCGGCAGTTCCGGCACTTTTTCTTTATATGTCCATTTTCCCCGGGTTGCCCGCCTGAACTATTCGGGCAGGCGCTCCGCTTACCAGGGGCTATTGTTGTT
This sequence comes from Bacteroidota bacterium, assembly GCA_030628785.1. Classification (GTDB taxonomy): domain Bacteria; phylum Bacteroidota; class Bacteroidia; order Bacteroidales; family VadinHA17; genus CAZEWS01. The sequence continues at coordinate 6,900 of DAOVQI010000164.1, read as the reverse complement.
TTACCCCTCCGGGGTAATTCCTCTGGCGACTGTCAAAAGGACTTCTTTTCCCTGCCAGATGCATCCCTTCGGGAGAATAATGATTGTTTGACTTTTGAGATTTTAGCACATACAACATTCTAAAATTCCGATACTTCAAGTTATGTTAGTGTAATATTTTATAGATCATTTCTTTGAAAAGATCACCCGGAGGAACTGATACATTACCGATCCCTTTGGATTTAAGATCAAATTCACGGAGGATTGAAAAAATCTCTACCAGTTTTTCGGGATTGTATTTTTGGGCAGCCAGTTTGTATTCCGAAACAAAATAAGAATGCACTTTTAATGTGGCAACAACATTTTGTGTTGTTTTATTTTTAATGAAGTGATAAGTTAAAACCTTACTAAAAAAATAATAGAGTGAAGATATGGTTAAGGTAATGGGGTTTTCCTTTTGATTTTTACCAAAGTAATTAATGATGCGATTTGCCTTTAATATATTTTTTTGTGAAAGTGCCTTATGCAATTCAAAGTTGTTATAATCCTTACTGATCCCGATATTTTTCTCGATATGTTCGATGGTGATTTTCTTGTTATCGGGTGGCAGGGTTATTTTCAATTTTTCGATCTCATTAACAATTTTACTTAGATCATTTCCCAGGTATTCCGTTAGCAACAAACCAACACCGGGATCGATCCTATGATTGCTTTTGGCAAGGTAATTATTGATCCATTCCGGTATTTGATTGTCATACAGTTTTTTGGATTCAAATAACACGCCGTTTTTTTGAATGGCTTTATATATCTTTTTGTTTTTGGCCAGTTTCTTATATTTATAATTGAGGACCAGGATAGTGGACTTTAAAGGATTTTCAACATAGTAGATCAGATCGTCGATACCGGGAATATCTTGTGCTTCCTTAACGATAATCACCTGGTTAGCGGATATCATTGGGAATCGCCGGGCTGAATTTATGATCGATGGAATATCTGTGTCTTTTCCATATAAGATTTCCTGGTTGAAGGTCTTTTCCTCATCCGTTAAAACATATTGACTGATATAGTCGGTGATTTTGTCAATATAATAGGGTTCATCTCCTGTGAGGAAATAAATAGGTTTATAGATTTTATTCTTTAAATCCTTTAATATTTGTTCAGAGGTCATAGCCTGGAAGATGCCGGAAATTTAAAATTTTAAATGTTTTACTGATAATTTATCACTAATTAGTTCCTGTACGGCCGCAATACCAATTTTCAGGTGATCTTCAACGTATTTTTCAGTAACTTTTTTATCGCTTTCAATGGTTTTAATACCGGGCGATATCATTGGCTGATCCGAGACCAGTAATAAAGCCCCGGATGGCATTTCGTTCACAAAACCGACGATAAAAATTGTAGCTGTTTCCATGTCGATGGCCATAGCCCGGGTTTTTCTGAGATATTTCTTAAACCTTTCATCATGTTCCCAAACTCTGCGATTGGTTGTATAAACTGTACCCGTCCAGTAATCCCTGTTATGGTTGATTATTGAAGTTGAAACGGCTCTTTGTAAATTAAATGCAGGCAGAGCCGGGACCTCAGGTGGCAGATAATCGTTGGATGTGCCATCACTCCGAATGGCTGCAATTGGAAGAATCAGATCACCAAGTTTGTTTTTCTTTTTCAGTCCGCCACATTTTCCCAGGAACAATACTGCTTTTGGTTCAGTGGCGCTCAACAGATCCATAATAGTGGCTGCATTGGCACTACCCATGCCAAAATCGATAATGGTTATCCCATTACTGGTAGCATTAGGCATATTTGCTGATCGGCCTTTAATTGGAACTTTATGCCATCTGGCAAACAGATCTACGTAATGATAAAAGTTGGTTAATAATATATAATCCCCGAAAGTTTCAAGGTTGATTCCGGTGTATCTGGGTAACCAATCTTTAACAATTTCATGCTTTGTCTTCATCTGTAAAATGGTTAATTAATTCTTATTAAATTTGCTAAGATATGAAATGTTAATTGCATATGGAACCGCTAAATTTACCAACTTATTCATTTAAGATAAAATGCCTGGATGAAAAAGATTATATTTTCGATATCATTCGCAGGGACTACTTTCTGCTTACACCGGAGGAATGGGTCCGTCAAAATTTCATTCAGTATTTAATTCACGAAAAGAATTATCCTGTATCATTGATCAGGGTGGAGATGTTTTTTAAAGTAAACCGGTTATCAAAAAGGGGGGATATTGTTTTATTTGACAGGAAGGGTGAACCTTTGGTTCTGGTCGAATGCAAATCGACAAAAGTAAATATTACCCAAAAAACATTTGACCAGATTGCCCGTTACAATATAAAATTCAGGGTGAATTACCTTATCGTTACAAATGGTTTAAAACATTATTGCTGCAAAATGGATTACTCCACTCATTCCTATTCTTTTATGAAAGAGATACCCGGCTACGATGAAATAGTGGAATAATGGAATAGTGGAATGATGGAATAGTGGAATAATGGAATAGTGGAATAATGGAAAAATGGAATAATGGAATGATGGAATGTTGGAATAATGGAATAGTGGAATAGTGGAATGATGGAAGAGTGAAGAAAGAGTCGAAAGGTCTAAGGGTCGAAGAGTGGAATGATGGAATGATGCCCGCCTGTACCGAACGGTACGTTCGGGCGGGGAATAATGGGATCTAAATTTCATACAAATGACAAAACATTTACCCCGTGAAATAATGCTCCGCATTAAATCTACGATTTATTTCACGGGGCAGGTAATATTCAAATTCGAATCGTCAAATTCCAAACTGTTTGAATATTAATATTTTGGTTATTGAGATTTATTTGAAATTTGTTATTTGAGTTTTGTTATTTATTACTTTATTAATTGCAACATATATTCACCAATCCATTTATCTCCATACCGGGTCCACTCTTTCTTTTCACCAATAATTTGAAAGTTGTGCTTTTTAAACAATTTCAGACTGGTGGCATTTGCTACATCAATGTTACAATATAATTGGTGTAGATTGAGTGTATTAAAACAATAATTGATTAAGATTTTAAGGGCTTCGGATGCATAACCCTTTTGGCGGTTTTCTTTGTTTTTTATCAGGATTCCTACTCCTGCCCTTTGATGAAACGGATCAAAATCAAATAAATCTATTGTCCCGACGGTTTCTACACCTTTTTCCATCTTAACATCTATCATCAACCGCAATTGTTTTGTTTGATAGATGTCCAGATGTGATCTTTCGATGTATTTCTTTAAAATAAATCTTGAAAAAGGGACAATAGTATTACTTACCAGCCAAATAGATGTATCATTTTCCCACTCGAATAACAGATCGATATCCGAGGGCTCTAATGCCCGGAGGATTATGTTTTTACTTTCTAATGGTACCAATTTGCTTTATTTCAATTCTTTTATATCGCGAATATAGGCATTTTTATATCCCTTGTTAAGAATTTCTTTCAAGGCTTTTTTTGCTGTCGTATACCCAATATATTCTCCAATGGTATACCGGTAAAAACCATCCTTTCCAAAAAAAACTTTAACATCTTTTACATCTTTAAAATCACTTATATCGGCAGGTTTAAGCAAAGCATGGATCTGAATAGTGTAAACCGGGAGTGATTTACTTTTTGAATACCTGGCATATTTGTTCCTTGAATAAGTTCTTCCAATATCTGTCAGTTCCCTTAATTCATGTTGATCCACAACGCATGCTTCCGTAAAACCCAAATGAATTACCTTACCAAGAATTTTGAGAGCTTCGGGTTTTTGTTTGTATATACCAATTGTATAAAGATAACCATCAAATGTTTTACGTGGTTTTATATAACGTAAGGCGTCCAGCTCATATCGGGTAAAATAATCCCTGAATAATTTTTCTTTAGATTTTAAAAGTATGATTGTAAAATTCAAATCTTTTGTAAACTTTAAATGTTCAGGTACAAATACTTCATTCCTGATAACCAGATCAAAATCTGATTTCAATACCTTAATGCTTACCCTTCTGTTAAATTTTCTTCCTTCCGGGTTATCCGTTCCATCCGGATTTGTATTAATAGCAATATGTTCCCTTTCTCCAACTGCTGATGTCGTGAACCTTGAATGTTTAATCCCATTGTAAACCAAGTAATTGATAACCGAGTTTGATCTGTTTTTAGAGAGTTTCAGATTATAGGTTTCAGAGCCTTTGGAATCAGTGTGTCCGATAACTTCGATTTGTAATGAAGGATACTGCTGCATTATACTAAAAAGCTTTTCCAGCATAATTTTGGCTTCACGATCAAGTGCATAACTATCGTAGGCAAACAGAATATTCTTTATTACTATGTATTTTCCCCTCGTGATTTCTTTGGGAACGAGGACAGGGTTTAAGATAATTTCGGAACGGGTAAAATTTTCCGGAATTGAAACCTGCTCGATTTTGGTTTCATATTCTTCACCGCTGAAGGCGACGTTATAGTTTCCGGAAGGTACTTTCATGAGAAATTCGCCCGTAACAAGATCGGGTTTAATCATGTGTATGGTATCAGAGTGTAATGTATCAATAGTGTAAACTGAAAAAGTAGTGTTAAAACCCGGTTTATTGTCCTGGAGACTAATCTTACCCTTTACAGCAATGTCAACAGGAATATCCCCGGGAATAATGGTAATTTCATAAATTTCCTTTTTTGCATATTCACCGGTTGTATAATAAGCATAATATGCTTTGCTACCCTTATGAACCGGGGAGTAAAACCTTTCATCGTCGGTGGTATTTATTGGATAACCCAGGTTAATAGGTACTGACCACTTGTTATTTTTCAATTTATTAGAGTAAAAAATATCAAAACCACCCATGTTATAGTGTCCCTGGGAGGAAAAATAAAGGGTGTTACCATCATTAATGATAAATGGTGTATCTTCATTATAAGGGGAATTTATGGTTGGCCCGAGATTTTCTGCGGGTCCCCATTCACCATTTGGCTGTAACTCGGATTTGTATATGTCAAGACCGCCATAACCCTTACCCCGATTGCTTGTAAAATACAAAACCTTTCTATCAGGTGAAAGACAGGCATGGGATTCCCAGTATTTTGTATTAATGTTTTTGGAAAGTTTTTTTATTTTGGTCCACTTCCCGTCAACAAAATCACTTTCATAAATATTACCGATGTTCCCGTCGTTTTTGAACAGGAATAATTTGTCCCCATTATAAGAGAGAGATGCAGATGTACAGTCTTCTTTCGTCTCAAGATCGGCGCTGATGTTCACTGGTGTTGACCATTGACCGTCTGTTTTTTTGGAGAAAAAGATATAATTATACGAACCAATTTTTGCTGTATAAACCAAGACAGAATCATTTCCGGAAACAATTGGGTTGAAATTAAGCTGATAGGAATTTATTTCGTCGTTAAGTTTTCTTTCTCTGTATCTTATTGGTTCTTCCTTCAATTTTCCTGCGATTTCGCATGCTTTTATCTGAAGATCAACATAGTCGATCTGATAATACTCCTGAACATCAAGTAATTTTTTGAATTGTTGGTAGGATTTAATGGCTTTATCCAAAAGGTTATTTACCTGGTATGCAAGTCCAAGGTAATAATGGGCATCAATTGGAGAACTTTTTTCTTTATACGTATCGTGGTAGTTGGATGTGGTGTTTTTAACTGCAGCTTCAAGATATGGTATGGCTTTTGTCTTTTTCCCGGGGATACTTAAATAACATACCCCTAATTTATAATTTATATTAGCATTTAGGGTATCTAAATGTAAAAGGGTAAGAAACAAAGGTGCTGCTAATTCGTATTCATTCTCGTATAAAAAGTAGGATTCGGCTTCCAGGAAGATTTTTTTTATTTCTTTTTCCGTCTGTGTAAATCCATTGATAAATATACAAAGGAAGGTTAATAGACTTGTAATGATTACTCTCATTACATAGGAAATTATTTATAACTACTCAGTTTTCAAGAGTTTTAATTTGAGTAATTTTTCTACGTTTTTGATACAGATCAATTATGGATATCAATTTTCCTTTATTTCCCTGTAAACTGTTTTCGTAAAAACATCTAAATAGCCAAGGTTGATAATCCGTAATCTTTCGGCCCTTGCTTCTTCCAATGTATCAAATTGTCCAGTTGTATAACGGTAAAATTGATCCTCATCATTATAAACAACCTTTACATCGTAAAATTCTTTAAAATAGGTAACATCGACAGGTTTTTTCAGCGCCATTAACTGTACGGTAAAGAACAAAATCTCATCCTCCTCGCCAGCAACATAATCAACATCCCGTACAATAGCATCCAGAATTAGTATGGAAGAGTCGATTGATTCAACTGAGGGAGCCTTGGAGAAATCAAGGATTGGTTTTGGAGGAATAACTTCGCGTTTGAAAGAAGGATCGGGTACTAATTCGATGTTGATAACGATTTCCGTTAAGGGAAAATCAACCGGTAATGAAACAAATTCCAGGTGTTTATTATAACCAAGGCCTTCAAAGATCAGTTGGTATTCACCACTGGTTGTCTTAAAACTGTAAAGTCCGGTTTCTGTGTTTGGGAAGCTCACATCAATGGTATCGACCAGGGATGTATCCATCAGGCTGACTCGGTAATTTTCATTGAATAATAGGGTTGTATCCTGAAGGCTTACTATACCCTTGATTTCAAAACTCCTTATTATATCTTCGCCAAACAATGATAACCTGTATATTTCCATCGATTTATAACCCTCGAGCATGGAATAATATGCATAAGCCCCGTCTTTTACTGGTTGAAAGAAAAGATTATCATCCGTGAAATTTATTGGATAACCGATATTCTCGGGCTTTCCCCATCCATTGTTTTTGTTTTTTGCCTTAAAGATATCATAACCTCCCATGTTGAAATGCCCTTCTGAACTAAAATATAATACAGAGTCGTTACTTGT
>DAOVQI010000263.1 GCA_030628785.1 Bacteroidota bacterium | reverse complement strand
CGGCTGCCGGTTTGGTCGGGTTTTCAATCGGAACAGAAACCCTCGGATCCATCGTATCCCCTTCAACACGGTGCGGTGTTACCGGGCTTCGCCCTTCCTATGGTAGAGTCAGCCGTACAGGAGCTATGGCTCTCAGTTGGACTATGGATAAAATTGGTCCGATTTGCCGTACAGCCAAAGATTGTGCCCTGGTTTTTGATGTTATCAGAGTCCCTGACGTGATGGATCAAACCTTATATGATCTTCCTTTTAATTATAAACCAACTATAGATTTGAGCTTTTTGAAAATCGGTTACCTGAAAGAGGCTTTCGACAACGAATATGCTAACAGGAAAAACGACCAGAAAACACTCAAAACATTAAAAAAATTGGGCGCAAAACTGATTCCCGTTCGTTTTCCAAAAGACCTTCCAATCTCTTCTATGAGAATCATTTTAAATGCCGAAGCTGCTGCAGCTTTTGACGAGTTAACCCGGACAAACCGTGATACCTTATTGGTCAACCAAAGCAAGTGGGCCTGGCCAAATTCATTCAGGCGTTCCAGATTCATCCCGGCAGTTGAATATATACAAGCCAACCGGTTCCGGTACTTATTGATTCAGCAAATGAATGAAATTATGAAAGACTTTGATGTTGTAGTTACTCCCAGTTTTGGCAGTAACCAGTTACTTATTACAAATCTTACCGGACATCCATGTGTGGTAATACCCAATGGCTTCAACAAAAAGGTGAGTCCCACCAGTATCAGCTTTATCGGGAACCTCTTTGATGAAGCGACCATCCTGGCCGTTGCTCATGAATACCAGAAAATTACTAATTTCGACGACCAACATCCGACCTTATTCAGAAAATAAAGGCTATGTTACATAATCTTGTTGGTTTTTTAATTTTGCAACCTACTCGTCTGACCACTAAAATGTATTAGTTTTTTACATAAGCCATAACATAATTGCAATGTTTCAAATCTAAACTAGTCGCCCGGCAACAGTAGTGGTCTGACGAGTATTAAAGTTAAATCTCACTAATAACAAAAGCATCTTAGAACAGAGCCAAAATAAACCATAAAAAAATAATAAAATGGAAAACATAAATATAATTTTTAAAAAACTTATTTTATGCGAGCTGTAATCCAAAGAGTAAATAAAGCCTCAGTTACCATCAATGAAAAAACAAAAACCTCCATCGGGAAGGGTTTGTTGGTTCTTGTAAGTATTGAAATAAACGATACCGGAGAAGATATCGACTGGTTATGCAAGAAAATTGTTCAGCTCAGGATCTTCAATGATGAAAATGGTGTAATGAACATTCCAATCACAGAAGCGGGTGGTGAAATTCTTGCCATAAGCCAGTTCACCCTGCATGCCAAAACAAAAAAAGGAAACAGACCTTCATACATCCACGCGGCAAAACCCGATGTTGCCATTCCCCTTTATGAAAAATTTGTACAACAATTAGAACAACTGTTGGGAAAGGAGGTTCAAACCGGAGAATTTGGAACTTACATGAAGGTTGAACTGGTCAATGATGGTCCGGTTACCATATTCATTGATACCAAAAGAAAGGAATAGAATCCAATGGAAAGAAATGAAGCCGGGGATTCCGGTTTTAAAAATGCTGCCTTGCTGGTTGCCACATTCGCATCATTCCTCACTCCTTTCATGGGCTCGGCGCTTAACGTTGCCCTTCCAACCATTGGAAAAGACTTCAATACAAGTGCCATTACTCTGAACTGGATAGTCAGTTCATATATTCTGGCAACAGCAATGATACTATTACCAGCAGGAAGAATGGCAGATATCATTGGCAGAAAAAAAGTATTTACCAGTGGTATTGTTCTTTTTATTACCGCCTCTGTTTTATGCGCACTTTCACCCAATGTATATTTTCTGATTGTCTTTCGGGTCTTTCAGGGAACCGGAAGCGCCCTGATATTTGGAACAGGAGTGGCGATCATCACTTCTGCCTTCCCTCCCGGTGAAAGAGGAAAGGCTTTGGGTATTAATGTTTCAGCCGTTTATATCGGACTTACCCTTGGGCCTTTTGGAGGAGGATTACTTACCCAATACCTGGGTTGGAAAAGTATTTTCTGGTTCACCGTTCCAATTGGACTAATATCCTTATTCCTGATTATCACCAGGCTTAAAACCGAATGGGCAGAAGCAAAAGGCGAATCCTTCGACTGGAAAGGGATGATGTTTTATTCTCTTTCACTCATTTTGATTATGTATGGATTTTCGAGGTTGCCTCATTGGATGGGGTTTCTCTTTCTGGTGTCTGGTATATTTATTCTGGCTGTTTTTATTCTTTTCGAACAAAAAGTCAAATTTCCCTTATTTGAAATGGACCTGTTCAAAAATAACAAGACGTTCGCTTTTTCAAATCTGGCTGCATTGATAAACTACAGCGCAACATTTGCTGTCGGATTTTTGCTTAGTCTTTACCTTCAATATATTAAAGGATTGGATCCAGGAGCGGCAGGATTAGTTTTGGTCTCACAACCCGTTGTAATGGCTATTTTCTCACCCATAACAGGGAGGCTTTCAGACAAGATCGAACCCCGGATTGTTGCGTCTCTGGGAATGAGCCTCTCTGCCATTGGTTTGTTTCTGTTCCTTTTTATAAAATCGACTACTCCCATACCACTCATCATAATCAACCTGGTTTTCATCGGATTGGGATTTGCATTATTCTCATCGCCCAACACCAATGCGATTATGAGTTCGGTTGATAAAAAACATTATGGGGTTGCTTCCGGATCGGTTGGAACAATGAGAATGGTGGGGCAAATGTTCAGTATGGGTATTGCTTTGCTTCTCTTTTCGATTTTCCTTGGCAAGAACGAAATCCTGCCTGAAAATTACCCCTCTTTCCTTTCCGCCATGCATGTTGCCTTTATTATTTTTACGATCCTTTGCTTTTCAGGGATCTTTGCTTCACTGGCCAGGGGAAAATTACGATGAATAATCCTATAATTTATCCCTGTTTTCGTAAATCTTCAAAATAGCATTCGCTATATCATCCATATCGTGCTTGTTACTGAGTAACACGTTTTGGAAGAAACATACAGCTTCCTTACAGAGCTGGTCATTGCCGGGCAGATGGTTTTCCTCGCGAAAGCGCCGGAGCCTTTCCTCCGTGAACAGCCGTTTATACCCTTTCGAATTCAATGCCTCCTGGATCAATCCGTATTTGTTTTGCGGACCATAGCCACCCCAGCATGGGATGCCCTCAGCATTCAGGGCTTCCAGGAATTTTCTCCTCGGTGAGTTGTTAAAATACTCTTTCTTGTACCGGAACGGATAACAATGATAGGCTGAGCGGTTAGCGCCGTCTGCCAGTTTGCAGGGAATAATGCCGGGTATATCTTTAATTTTAGAGTTCAGATAGAGTGCATTTTCGAGACGAACGTCAGCATCTTTCTTTATGCGCTTCATCTGCGACATCAATATAACAGCCTGGAACTGCTGCATCCGTCGGTTACTTCCACGGGTAGGATACGGTGTTGTAGCTTTTACACTGCCATAGGCTCGGCCGCAGTTGTGGAATGCGTGACAGCGATCCATGATCTCGTCATCATCACCTATTATGGCCCCTCCTTCTCCTGCAGGAAGGTGTTTGGAATTCTGGAAACTGAAGCAGCCGAGGTCGCCAAGCGTACCGGCTTTTTGGTTTCGATACTCTGCAAGCCAGGCCTGGCAGGCATCTTCGATCACTTTAAGGTTGTGTTTTCTGGCTATTTCGTTTACCCTGTCCATATTTACAGGCAGACCAAAAATGTGTACCGGGATTATTGCCGTAGTGCGGTCGTTGATCCGTTCCTCAATTTTTTCCGGATCCATCAAAAAGGTCTCCGGATCGGTATCCACAAATACCGGCAATGCTTTGCTGAGGAGGATAACGTTGTAACTGGCAATGAACGTATAGGGTGAAACCAGTACCTCATCGCCGGCATCTACGCCAAGCACATGCAGCGCCACAAGAAGAGCTGTAGTCCCACTGGCAGTTGCAAGACAATGTTTCGCGCCCATGAGTTCGGCATATTGCTTTTCAAATTCAGCAATTTTGCCACCACTGCCACGCCACCACTTGCCGCTGCGTAGTACTTCAATAATACCATTTTCGGCGCCCTGGTCCCAAACCGGCCATTTTGGCCAGGCTCCAGTACGTACCGGCTCGCCACCCTGGATAGCAAGTTTTTTATGGTCTTGTCCAGCAATGGCGATGCCCCTGTAAGGCCAATTTATTAAGGTCGCCAATGCTCCTGCAGATGTTGTCGCAATTACTTGTCGTCTGGTGAACATTCTTTTTCCCATGATAACTCCTTTTTTTTAGTTTTACTTATGTATCCCTCATTTAAGCAAACATAAATGCTATGCTCAAATACTATGTATTTTCTTTGAAAAATTTATACATCAAATTTACAAGATAATCAACTCAAAGTCAAACAAAAAATAATTATTTTGAGTGTACTCTTCATTCCGCTCAAACCCTAACGTTCAGACCCTAAGGGTTTTAAAAATCCTTAGGGTCTTGTATGTGAAATAGTGCTTTGCAATAAATCTTCGATTTATTTCACAGGGTGAATTATTTGGATATCGTCAAAAAAACTTATAAATTTTGTCTGTAGAGCGACTCTCCTGCCGAAGGCATTCCTTTGGAAGAGTCGCTAACGACTTGGAAAGTCGTTCTGCTAATTTGCTACTCGTAACCCGAACTGAAGTCGGGTTACGAGTAAATTAACTTGAATATTATAGATAGTTAGTATATTTATAAATCCAAATTAACACAACTAAATTTAATGCCTGGTAAATCCAACAATTTCGCCCGGTTCTGGCAGGAACTTAAATAACGAAAGATAGAATTAGAAAATTTATTCTGACATGTCTAAAACCCGACAACTTGCTGCTATAATGTTCACTGATATTCAAGGCTATACTGCTTTGATGCAACAAGATGAAAAAAGGGCTATCGAAATTAGGGAAAGTCATAGGGAGATATTTAACAACACTACCGGAAAATTCAATGGAAAGATTTTGCAGTATTATGGGGATGGTACACTTAGCATCTTTAATAGCGCCATTGTTGCTGTGAATTGCGCTATCGAAATGCAATTGGCTTTTCAGCAAGAACCGGTGATTCCTGTACGAATTGGGATCCATTTGGGAGACATCATTTATAGTGATGAGGAAATTATTGGTGATGGGGTGAATGTTGCTTCCAGAATTGAGTCGTTAGCTTT
>DAOVQI010000162.1 GCA_030628785.1 Bacteroidota bacterium | reverse complement strand
GGAATAGCCTTAATGGAGGCTACGGTATCTATAAAAGTTTAAATGGAGGTAAAAGCTGGAAACTTATGGGTTTGGAAAAAACCCGGCATATTCACCGTGTTATTATTAGCCCTGAAAACAGCGATATTGTATATGTTGGTGTAATTGGATCTCCCTGGGGACCCCATCCTGAAAAAGGAGTTTATAAAACAACTGATGGAGGAAAAACATGGGAACAAATTCTGTTTGTAAATGAACTTACAGGTGTTGCTGATATGGTGATGGATCCATCCAATCCTAATAAACTCCTGGTTGCTATGTGGGAACATCAGCGCTGGCCATGGTTTTTTAAATCAGGAGGGAAAGGCTCGGGGTTGTATAAGACTTTTGATGGTGGTAAGAACTGGAAAAAACTCTCTGATAAGGATGGATTGCCAAAAGGAGAATTAGGCCGTATAGGATTAGCCATTGCAAGAAGTAAACCGGACATTGTATATGCCCACGTTGAATCTAAAAAGAATGCAATCTATCGCTCGAATGACGGAGGTTTTACCTGGAGGAAAACGTGTGATAGAAACATTGGCGGGCGACCCTTTTATTATGCTGAAATCTATGTTGATCCAAAAAATGAAAACCGTGTATACAGCCTTCATTCGCGCGTTAATATAAGCGAAGATGGAGGAAAAACCTTCAGCACTTTTGCTATCAGCTATAAGATCCATCCCGATCACCATGCCTGGTGGATACATCCGGATGATCCTGATTTTATGATCAATGGTAATGATGGAGGGATGGCTATTACAAGAGACCGTGGTTTGACCTGGAGACTTATTGAAAACCTTCCTGTAGCTCAATTTTATCATATTAATGTGGATATGGAAAAACCATATAATGTATATGGAGGTATGCAGCATAACGGTTCATGGAGAGGCCCTGCATACACCTGGAGCAGAGGTGGAATCATAAATACTTACTGGGAAAGCCTTTATGGAGGCGATGGTTTTGATGTTGTTCCGGACAGAAGCGATCCACGTTACTGTTATGCCATGTCACAACAGGGATACGTTGGACGGGTTGACTTGCTGACCGGTGCCACTAAAAGCATACGTCCCGTCCATCCTGAAGGTACTGAACTACGTTTTCACTGGAATGCTGCTATTGCCCATGATCCCTACGATAATAAAACTATTTACTTTGGGAGCCAGTTTGTTCATAAAAGTACCGACCGGGGCGAAAACTGGGAAATTTTATCACCGGATTTAACGACCAATGATCCAGAAAAACAAAAATATAGCGAAAGCGGTGGTTTAACCTTCGATGTTACCGGGGCAGAAAACCATACAACCATCTTAGCCATTGCTCCAAGTCCTGTAAAAGAAGGCGTAATTTGGGTCGGAACCGACGACGGAAACCTACAGCTAACACAGGATGGAGGAAAAACATGGAACAATCTCAGCAAAGCTCTGAAAGGTATCCCTGAAGGAAGTTGGATACCACAAATTCACCCATCCAAATACCGTGCTGAAGAAGCATTTGTGGTTGTAAATAACTACAGGAGAAACGACTATTCGGCCTATTTGTACCATACTTCAAACTTTGGTAAAACATGGGAAAGGATAGTAGACGATTCCAAGGTATGGGGTTATGTCCTCTCCTTTGAGCAGGATCCTGTTGAACCCAAATTAATGTTTCTGGGAACGGAATATGGATTGTATATCAGCATCGATGCCGGAGCCAACTGGACAAAGTGGACAAATGGTTATCCTACCGTTTCGACCATGGATATGATTATCCATCCACACGAATACGATCTGGTTATTGGCACCTTTGGCCGTTCTGCTTATGTTTTGGATGATATTCGTCCGTTACAGGAAATAGCACAAAAAGGATTGAATATACTGGAAGAGGAGATTCACGTCTTTGATCCTCCTGAAGCTGTTTTAGCCAATAATAAGCGTGCTCCCGGTTTCTATTCAGCAGGTGATGCATACTTTTCCGGTGAAAACCGGCGCAGTGGGGCTATGCTTACTTTTTCAGTAAAAGAAGGTGAAAAAGACCAGGATAATTTAACAAGACAATCGTTTCAGTCACAATTTAGAGGAAGACCTGGATCTCAAATACAGCCTGGTGGTGCGTCGAAAGCTAAAAAAGTAAAAATTGAAATAATCGATGATAAAGGAAAAACCATTCGCACATTAACCCATATTCCAAAGACAGGAATTAACCGGATTTATTGGAGTTTGGATAAGAAAGGATACCGCTGGCCAGGTTCATCAGCACCCCGATCAGGATCACCTGAGAGAGGCGGTGGTGGAAATGCGTTTCCCGGAACATATAAAATAAGAATGACTTACAACGAAATCAGCGACTCAACCATGCTTACAGTAAAAGCCGATCCACGGATTGAATTTTCGATTGAAACAGCAAAAAACAACCAGGCGATCGTGGAAAAATTAATGAAGAAAATGGAGCTTCTGGCAGAAGGAATTGACCGGGTTAAAGAAAGCCAAACCATTATGTCTGATATTAAAAAACAAATTCCAAAAAAAGAAACCGATGCCGTTAAAAACCTGAAAAAAGTGAGTAAGGAGGTTGGTGAATCATTGAAGGCCCTCACAGACATTCTCATCCCAAAAGAAGGCATACAGGGTATTTACCGGGATGCCAATCTCGTAACAAACAAATTAAGGAGTGTCAGGTCTGTCTTGTACTCCATCGAACCCATGAATACATCTCAAAAATGGGCTATGCAACAAGCCGAAGAAGTCATAGATAAAACCCTTGAAAAAATCAACAAATTTTTCAAAGAAGAATGGGAAAAATATAAAAAAGCCGTAAAAGAAGCCGACATTTCTCCTTTTAAGGATTATAAACCACTAAGGCTGAATTAACCTAATTTCTCCCTCCCAAAGGTCCGAAGGACTCCTTCGGAGGATCCCTCCGGGAGAAGGGATGCCTATTATGATACTCGTCAGACCACTACTACTGCCGGGCGATTAGTTTAGATTTGAAACATTGCAGTTATGTTATGGTTTATGTAAAAAGTTAATGCATTTTAGTGGTCAGACGAGTAAATTTGGGTATTTTTTAGGTCATCCGTCAGCTGACGGATAGAGTAATTAGAAATTTATTTAAATGATATGTTATTTCAAGAACGAACTACTAGTGCTTGTCTTTAATGTCGAGGTTTTAATCATCTGTCCCCTTCTGTTTTACCTCGAGAAGCTCGAGGTAATAAACCAGGGGTTCATAGTTACCTTCAAAAGTTAACTTATAAGGAATAATTATGGTTGCCGTTCCACCTTCTGTCATGTAGGAAAGACCTTCACTCCAGCCCTCCATGACATTTTCGGCGCCTAAGACGACTTCAACCGGTGTATAAGGAAAATTATATTGATAAATGCCGTATTGATATGCTTTGTCTTCAATATTGGTCTCGAAAACTCTACCATATATTGTTTGTGCAATATAATTTACTATACACGTATCCCCCTCAACGGGCTGTATTCCTGTTCCCTCTTCTTCCTCAATATAATATAAGCCGCTTTCAGTAGGTAATACCGTAATATTATTATTAAGAAGATATTGGGCTATGTTCTTTTTTTCCTCCTCATCGTAATCAATACTTTTATCCTTCAGACAACCTGATAAAACCCATCCCAACATCAGGAGAAGAAACATATAACGTAATACGGTTCTCGATTTTCTCATTTTTAATTTATTAGTTTAAATTCAACAATTCTTTGTAAAACAACTCATTTTATTTAACGTCAAAATTAAGCAAATTGTTTTAATTAATTCAAGTTACGGGTTACAGGTTGTTGATTATAAATCGGAGATTTCAATTACTTTAACTTCGTATACGATAGTGGATCTGGGAAGTATTTTTTCTTCATCACCCAATAACCCGTAAGCAAGATGGGGTGGTAAAATAAACCTGGCTCTATCACCTGTTCTTAACATTAATATCCCTTCTTCAAGACCGGCTTCCACTCTACCTCTTCCAATTGTAAAACGTTTCGGACCGGAATTACCCGAATCATAACAAACCGTTCCATCCAACAAAGTAATACTGTATTCTATTGTTGCTACTTTTCCAATCGTTGCTTTTGGTCCGTGGCCCTTTTCGTAAATCATATACCATAAGCCTGATTCGGTAACTTCCATTTGCCAGTTCCGGCGTTTAACATAGCTTTCGATGATTTCAGCATCTTTTTCCACAAAATATTTATTGACCTTCATCAACGTTTCTTTTTCACCAAAAGGATTTTCCGGTTTCTGTTCCTCCGGTTGGTTTTTGCAAGAAAAGATGAAAAAAAGGAGAAACAAAAACACTAAAACAGTATGGTTCAATTGAATCATTATCCTTTTAAATACTTTGAGTATCGGGGTAAAAGGCTTGTAAACTTACTAATGGTAGCTGAAAGGGATTCATATGATTCACCTCCCGCAGCGTTTAGATGTCCACCACCATTAAAATACTTTTCAGAGAATATATTTGCCGGAAAGTTTCCCTTTGACCTGAAAGATATCTTTATGAATTTATCCTTTTCGATAAAAAGCGCTGAAAAAATAATACCTTTGATACACAATGGATAATTAACAAATCCTTCCGAATCGCCGAAGGTGAATTTATATTCTTTCAGCTCCTTTTGCGTCAAACTGATATATGCAGTTTTATAATCCCGATTTACAACCATTTTTTTATCCAGCACATAACCTAGCAATCTCATTCGATTGTCACTGAAATTGTTATAGACCTTAGAAAAGATATCATCCTTATTTATCCCGGTGTCCAGAAGTTCTGCTACTATACGGTATGTATCTCCTGCAGAGGAATTATAACTGAAACAACCGGTATCCGTCATTATACCGGTAAAAAGACATTCAGCAATTTGTTTTGTCCAGTGCGATTTACCATCCAGTGCCTTGATAAACAAAAAAATCAATTCGGCAGCAGAACTGGCTGTGGTTTCAGAAATGATATAATCGCTGAAAGCAGATGGTGACGGATGATGATCGATTAAAATTTTTATGGATGTAGAAGATAATACGTATGCCTCCATTCCGCCTAACCGGTCAGATGTATTAAAATCAAGGTTGAAAATGATGTCAGCTTCCTTTATTGCCTTTATACCTCGCTTTTTATCTTTTGAAAAGCGAATGACATCCGAACTTCCAGGCATCCATTGCAGAAACTCAGGATATTCATCGGGTGTTATGGCAGTTACTTCATATTTTTTATTTCTCAAATAATGACAGAGTCCCAACATCGAACCTATCGCATCACCATCCGGATTCTTATGCGTAAGCACAATAATCTTCCCTGAATCAGAAAGATGTTTTTTTATTTCAGAAATTAATTTTTTTGGTATACTTTTCACCCCTCAAATCTGTGTGTTCATTAAACGGTTGGCAAAGATAAAAATTATCTGATTTAAATTGTTGTAATAAATTGGGTAAATCTTTAACTCTTAACATAGAGTCCACTCCGAAAAGTAAGAAATTTAAAAATGCCACAAAAACACCAAAGCACAAAATTTCACAAAATAATGAATACCACAGCCAATAACTTTGGTGGGATTTTGTGTTTTAGCCCCGAAAGCTTTCGGGGTAGTGGCGAAAAAGCGACTTTTTGGAGTAGGCTCAACATATAACATATAACATTTAACTTTTTACTTATACACTATGGCAGGAAATATAACTTTTGCAATGATCAAACCTTATGCTGTAAAACAAGGCTTTATCGGTCCGATACTGGCAATAATAAATGAGGCAGGATTCCGCATTTCATGCATCAAATCAACCAAGCTTGGCAGGAAAGAAGCGGAAATATTTTATTCAATTCATAAAAGCAAGCCTTTTTACGAAGACTTGGTTGAATTTATGTCATCAGGACACGTTATAGCAATGATCCTGGAAAAAGAAAACGCGGTGGAAGAATTCAGAAGTTTAATTGGTCATACCGATCCGGCTAAAGCCGAGGATGGTACAATCAGGAGAAAATATGCAACATCGGTTCAAAGCAATGCTGTTCACGGATCGGATAGCGATGAAAATGCTTTAATAGAAAGTGATTTTTTCTTTTCGAAGAAAGATCGATATTAATGGGATGGTTTGTGGTGGTTTGTAGTTCTTAGTATCAGTTGATTTCTTAGGCAGTTTGTTACCCCTGTATTAAGAATGCTGTTGTTTAGATTTGCAGCTATGTAAACATATCCTTTTTTAGCCATTGAAAATGCACTGAATAATTGCGAACGGAGTGAAGCCCTCCTTCGCTTCGCTATGGCGGGCAGGCAATCTTTCACGGATTACCGTAATGTTTAAGAGTAGCTTTATCAATCATCTCAGTGTAAAATAAACAGTTTGCCGCGTCGCTACGGTTACTCGCTCCCACTGTCCATCGCTCAAACCTGCTCGTGAGGTTTGGGTTATTCACTTCGTTCATGAGATCACTTCGTTAAGTTCGCCAAACGTTCTCGCAAATTCGTTTTTTTATTAATCTTAATCTCAACCTCAACATCTTTCATCCCTTCACAGACTCTGCCAGGTCCTACGGACCCTGGCAGGTCTCACCCAGTCTATCAGTCCCCCATCCCACAGTCTCCCAATCTCCCCGTCCGTGGTCATGTTTTAAATGACGAACCGGAGCTTTGTCCTACTTCAGTACTATCTCCTTAATCAGCTCCTCGCCTGCCCGTTTATTAAGTTCCTCTAACAGTTTCTCTCTCATCATGAATAATTCATTCCTTACGACAGAAGACTTCAAATAGATATAAAGTTTTCCTTCTTTTATGGAGATTTTTTCTGTCCTGTTAGCCACGGGTTTACCCACAATTTCTTCCCATGAATGTATCAACTCAACTTCTTTCAGTTTCTTTTCGATATTAGCCTCCTGGAGGTATTCCTTAATAACCTCACCAAGTTTTTGGGTTTTCTTTCTTCTCATTCTAATAATTTAACGTATCGGAATTTCAAAATTATTCGTTGATTAATAATAAGTTATGTCATTCTTATAAATATTATTGTATTGAAGGCTAAGGCTGAGGCTAAGGCTAAGGTTTTTAACTGCACATATTAACCTTTCAGCCTTCATTTAGACATATTTTTTTGCATTCATACATATAATATCCT
>DAOVQI010000321.1 GCA_030628785.1 Bacteroidota bacterium | reverse complement strand
TTTTAACACAGCTTCTTTAGGCCGGGGTTAGTTAATCAATCGCAAATTTGGGCTTCAGCCCAACATTTACAAAATTCTGATTTCAACCTTTTTCTATTACTTGATGTTATTTGTTTTTTCAAAACAATAGGTTCTATTATACTTCTCAGATAATCTGAATAATTCTGAGTTTGTTATTCCCGATATAATTTCCTTTTTATTCCACCTGAAAAAGCTAACATGCATATCTACTTCTTTAGACGAATGAAAAGGAATAATATTTTGAAAAGATAGAAATTTTTACAAAAAGGTCATCCCATCTTACTCCGAGACAAGGAACACCGGAGGTGTTCGATTATTTGCCATAGGCATCCCCATGGGAGTAGAAAAAATGGTTCATATAAGAAATACCGGTCCAACTACCATCCCTTATTAAAGAGGTGTCGCTACATGGACCGGAACAGAGGGAAAGTCAATTAGTATATGGCCGGGCAAACCGTTGATCAAAAGCCTTATTCTTCTTTAACTGGTTATCCCAGTAAAAATTGGCAATGCCTATTTTATCCATCAATCTGTAAAAAAATAACCGCCTCCTGGATAAATGCATAGGTTGTGCCAGCTTTTCAAGAACTCCATGATCAAATTCACCAGTTTGAGCAAAACGGTTACCCAATTCGGTGAACAATCCAAATGTTTTTCTTGTCATCCAGGCAGGTTGTATTTTTATTCCTTCTTGCCCACCCCGTATAACCGTACCAAGGTAATAACAACCAAGCCGTTCTGTTAATTTCTCCAAATACCTGGCAATGAAAGTAGAATGATAGGCTTCAGGAAACCCTGATTGAACGACAAATCCCATTTTAAGTCCGGGATTTTCTCCCTTATGCTTGCCAATCAATTCAATAAAGGCTTTAACCAGGCCGGGCATAGCATCCGTATAAAGAGGAAATCCAAGTATAAGATATTCCGCATCTAAAAAAATTTTAACAAGTTTTTCAGAATCTTTCTCTGTCTTTAAAAAAACTTCAGTATGTTGATGTCCCGGAATTGTAACAAATCCTTTTAAGAACTGATCAAAAAGGATTTTGGTATTGCTTGATTTTCCCCTTGGAGATCCGTTAATAATGGTTAAGTGCATTGGCTAATTCTTTAGTGGGCTCATTTATGTCTTTTGAAAAGATTAATTTGCTTTTAAAGTTCAGAGCAAAACGTCTGTATATATTTGTTACTATTTCAATATCATCTTCATCGGTATCTTCAGCTCTCTGATAAACCAGAGCAATTTCAGGATAGTGGTCATATCTTTTAAAATGATGGCATTCATTATCCACCAACTCAATATAAGGATGAACCAGTGCAATCAATTTATCCTGAACCATTTTCAATAATGCTGAAGGGAATCCCAAAATCATTGGAGAAGCAAAAATAACTTTATCGGACCGGATAATATCTTTCCTGATTTGAATAGTATCATCAGGGAAAAGGCATTCACCGGGTGTTTTCACCCAGCAGCCCCAGCAGCCTGTACAATAAAGGAGATTGAGTTTCCTGAGTTCATGATAAAAAACCTCGTTCCCTTTGGATTTTAAATATTCCAATAGTTCATTAAGATGTTCATCAAAGGATTGATTCTCCTCCGAATTATTGCCGTTAAGAATAGTATATTTCATAACTTGTTTCAAAACAGCATTTAAATATAAAATAACTTATATTGTCATTTCTCACGCAGAAAAAGCCCAAGTATTAGTCAGGGTTTGACTTGGAGTCAAGCCCTGACTATTTTAATTCAAACACCTTCCCTACCCCGGCAGCAACATAGTCGTTACCATAAGCTCCTTTAAACAACTCGATAGCTTTATCTCCTGTGCAATGCGTAGCTGATACTTTCTGAACTCCCAGTTTCCTGAACTTCTGAATAATCCCTTTTACTTCAGAATCAGAATGACGCATCAGGTGAAAACCACCCACTACCAGATAAATGTCTTTTTTTCCGATTTCCTTTGCCCGTTTAACAATATTCACAATTCCTGGATGTGAACAACCGGTAACAACTACCAATCCTTTCGGGGTATCCAATATCAACGATTGTTCCCCGATCTGTTTCCCCAACTCACCGGTCAGGTAATAGCCATTTCCCAGGTCGACAGGATCTTTTTCGTTTAAAACCTTTGCACCAGTATTTCTTATTTTTTCCAGAAAACCGGACGAAGTCGAATAAGGCATATAAACCCGAACGTTGCTGTTTTTCTTCAGAAAGCCCATTAAACTCCCTGTGTGATCACCATGGTTGTGCGAAATAACGACCATATCCACCCTGGAAAGATTTGTGCCAAGCTCGTCCACATTATGGAAAAATATCTTCTCTCTCGCTCCGGTGTCAAATAAAATGGTCTTGCCATTAAATTCAATCAAACACGAGAATCCCCAATCACTTGTACATCCGGTTTTATGTAGGTAGTTATCATACAGAATTGTGATCTTCTGAGCTTTGCCCAAAAAGCTTAATGACATCAAGCCAATGGCAACAAGCGGAAAAAGAGTTAAAATTTGTTTCATGAGTAAGAATTTTAATTAGATTATTTAATTTACCCCGAAATGGAGAGGTTATGTGAAAACGTATTTCCAAATAAATTTTGACTAACCCCGCCATTTATGGCGGGGTTAGTCATCTATCTTTATTTTCAAACAGTCTCTGAAATCGGAGTACGAGAATTATGTCGAATATAATCTATCCTGTTAATCCTTACAAAATATATTCAGATTATTTCATTGCGTTTGTTTTATATTCTTGAACATCAATTCATTAGTTATGTATCATTTATTGTATAAATTGTTAAAAAAAAAATCCTGTTAATTTCTTTTTATTACCCCTTTATGACTAACTTTTGCAGATTTTTTCCTATTTGAAAACCACATTATCATGCAGTTATTTGGGGAACCGAAAGCCAGATTAAACGACGAAGCCCGGGAATTTATCGATCTTTACGCTCAATTGGGTGAACGGGCTGAAAATTTTATGCCAAACAGGATCTTTGAAAGCCTGAAAAACTTTGTCAGGTTATGTTACGAAGAACCTGATGATCCTGCAAAACAGCAGGCTGAGATCCATAAATATGTCCTGGAACTGAAAGAGGCGATACCGGGATACGTGGATGTATCGTTAATGCTTTTTCCTCACGAAGACTCAAAAGCCTTTGAATATAGTGCTAAAAGACGCGGCTTCCATAATAAGTTAAATGAGCTGATGGATACCGAATCCGTTGATGAAGATACCAAGAAACAAATCCGGAACATTCTCAATACACAGGATTACTCTCTTGGCACCCCTCCAATTACCAAACAAACCATGGATTTCCTATATAAGATCCTGTTAGGTGATGAGGTCAGGGAACTCAGAAAGTTTCGGGATCTAATCGGAGTAGTTGATGATGTTGCGGAAGCCCAATGGAACTATATGCTGGACGTACTGGATCAAATGGTTAACCAATCCACTCATTACACATCCAGTGCAGAAAAGAGAAACTTCCTTAGCAGGACTGAATCCACCGTAAATTTTAAGGGTTTGAACGGTTTTATCCGCACCATTGTATCAGGTACAGCTGATACAGCCATTGAAATCATTTCAAAAGAAGTCTTTAGTCCTGAAATGGTTAAGGTGATTGAATTTACCACTCTGGATAATCTTTATGACCAAATTTTTGAAAATGCCACGAGCATTTTTACTGTCAAGATAAAGAATATGAGGAAGAATCCATTCAACCGTTTTCAGTGGTTTCCGTTCCTCACCAGGATGATCTTTATTGATGACTCTCCCGAGTCAAGAAGCACAAATACCAGTCTTATCTTTTGTTTTCATAATGGCATCATCAATACGCTAAATAAAGTACACACAAAAAAACTTGGGGCATTAGCCAATACCCAGCTCAACCTGAGACTTATCCTTGACAAGGTCAATACTGAAAATCTGAAGAAATTCAGACTCGCCATAGAAAAGAAAGTGAGGGAATATGAGGAGGAGCTTGAAAAATTAAAGGCTGAACAACTGGCTGAACCCAATAATCCCGA
>DAOVQI010000158.1 GCA_030628785.1 Bacteroidota bacterium | reverse complement strand
GAAAACAAGAAGCTCCAGATTGCTACCGTGGTTGAAGGAGGCGGACGTAACCAGATCCGCACGTATGGTGAATACTTGTTGCAACGTCCGCTTAAGCCGGTAAGAGGAGAAATCATTACAAAATGCAGGATTATCCTGGACACTATCCCTGATGCCTATCAGCGTACCCTTTATAATCATTTCCATAAAAATTTTGGTCTTAACCTTTTCCTTGAGAAATATAAGGAATACCTTATAAAAGTTGAGAATGAAGCTGACAATTATGGTCGCTTCATGAACTTCCTGATCGACCTGGGAATTGAGAAAAAATATCACAATAAATCACAAGATGAACAGGAAGTTATCAAAGAATTCATTAGCAATCTTGGAAACCTGGACAGGACATCCATTTCCGATGATGTCCAGATGATCATTCGTGACTTGTTGTTTTATGAAGACCGCAAGCCCAATCCGTTTATTTTCTTTAACCAGGAAGCGGCATGGGAATACAAGGATCTTTTTCCGCCCGATCGCTTCGACCTGAATCCCTTTGATATTGAAATAGAACTTGAAAATGAGGGGAGGGTTGACTGGGAGCGCCTTCATAAGAAACTAGAAAGAATGAAGAGTACATTCCAGATCTTCGACGATACCGGAACGTTATGGGATCGGTTTTGTGAAAATTCCACTCTTGTCATTAACGACCCTGCAAACCCAACCGGATTTACCGATTTTAACAATGTATTTCTGATACGTTTTCTCAAATTCCTGAATAACAGCAAAATAACTCTTTTCCTTGATGAAGCCTATCAGGACGCTGTGAAAATAGAAGATCCGGAGGAACCCAAATGGAGGACCATTTCAAGGTATATAATGAACAATTTCGGCTCCCTGGCCAAGATTAGTTTGGTTTCCTCGTTGTCTACAACTAAAAACCTGGCAGCAGCAGGTGACCGTTTAGGATCTGTGGTTGCTACCCCGGCCAGAAAAGATGTAATTGATTATGCACGGAAACAATACGGAGTTGAAAAAGGCAACACCAACTCACTGTTCATCCTGGTAAATATCCTGGAGGTAGCCCAGCTGGCAAAAAAAATTAAGGACCGTATGGATGAAAACCTCCCTAAGGATGCATCCCGGTATAAAATCAAAGAGAAACTAAGGAATTACATAATAGCTGAGATAAAAAGCAATATCAGCCAGCGAAAAAACAACGGGCATGTAGGCTCTATGCGAGTTTCCCTGTTCGAAGGAAGTCCTTTGCACCTTTTCCTGCTTGGGGAACTTGTATCTCTCGACAAACTGGATGTTTTGGAATTACCTGATGACTTTAAATACAAGGGAGAACCCTTCTTTAGTTATTACAAGGATCATTTGGTCAGGGAACTGAATAAATTCAGGGTAAACAAGATATTCAGGAGTGAATCCAATAAAAGGCTAAACCTGGCTAAAAAGATCGCTCATCTGGTTCTGCAGGAAAATAAAATAAATCATATTGGCATTCTGGGCTCAGATGGCTCATACTTGTTTAATCTTCACCTGAAAGATTTTTTTTCATACCAGGATCTCGAGAAATTCACCAAAAAGCTGGCGGAACAACGTGGAATTGCTTTAATACCCTATCAAAAAGGCTTTGTCCGTTTCTCACTGGGAGATTACGTTGAGGGAGATGCTGAAAGTTACCTGTTCTTCGAAAAAGAATTCAAAAATGCTCTTGGAATCTTTCTGAAATATTGGGAAATATTTTATGCAGAAAAAAAACAGCCGGAGAATAAGTGGACCAGAAGCGAGGATATCCTTGAAGAAATGTTTAAAATAAAATCAGATAAAGACCTGATTAAAACTATTCTTGAAGATTTCTGTGTAATTAAAACTCTTGATAAGAAGCTAAACAAATCGCTTAAAATCAATGATATAAAAACACTTTACCACGCATTCCCGAAAGTATGCGGGGTAAACATCAATTCGATCGGTGATTCGAAGAATGCAGTTTTAGAATTCTATGAAAATGTCGGAGAGTGCAGGGATCTCACTGAATTTATATCCAGTAAAGCTTTTACCAAGGTTTATGAAAATCTTTTACCACAGGTTTATAAAAATATTCCTCTGTTAAAGAACCTTGATATAAATGATGTAATCTCAAAATACGGAAAAACGACCCTCCTGAAATATGTAAAGAGCAAGCTTGAATTTCAGCCCGATTCCTATTTACTGGACGATCCGGATGAACTTTCGGTTATGAAAGAGATCTTGCTCGAGCTTGAAAATATCCTGTTCTCAGATGCTAAAGTCAAGATCCTTGCCCTTCAAGCGAATGAAAAAGATGTTTCCGGTGATTTAGCTAAACTCGAAGGCTATAACCGGATACTAAGAAAATATATTGAGGAACTTTTACTTCACTTCAACCTTCCGTTTGAACAGGAATCCGCTGAACCAACCATAGAAGAACTGTCTAAAAAAACCGGGGAGAAATTTGAAGAGATCGTTGGAAAACAGGTTTCAGAAATTGATCTTGAAGGATTTACCAACCAGTTTATCCGGAATTTGGGAGTGAAGCAGAAATTACAGGAAATCAATCTTTCAGAGGGATTTATGGATCTGCTTTTTAAATCCTTCAACCTGAGGATACTCAGAAAGGACAAATCCCCTTCATCAAGAATTCTCAACCTTTACTTACTTCAGAAAGATCAGCTATTCGAGCGAAAATTGTTCACTAAACTGAAGCGTTTTGCTTTGAAGGCCGAAAAATATCAGGAAAATGAAGCCCGGTTAATATCTGAGGATCTTATTATGGATATTGTTCCGGAAGAAGTGAATGAAATCATTGACGAAATTCTTGAACACCGGAAATTCAAGGTAACAGAAAATGAGCTCCACACCTTAACCAGGGATATTGTATTGTTCTACATTAACTTAATGAACTTTACCAAAAACAATGAATATTATAAAAAATATAATCATATCCTGATAAAGCTGGTTGAGACGGAGTTTAAGAGACAAAAATCCAGCATTAATGAAATGATCCAGCATGGGATTATTCTTCATAAAAATTTTGAAATGGAGAATAAGGTCCTTGAAACCTGGGATAATGGCTCCCTTTCCTGGATCAATAACCTGTTGAGCCGTTGTGGTGTTATTGCCTGGGAACAACCGGTACAAACGCATACACGAATTGCCACTGATGCTAAGAAACGTGAATATCCATTTCATAAGATTGACAGAATCAACGGGGATACCGACAAGGACCAAGGCACAAACAATTCCCCCAACGAATTTATCAAAAAGATGGAAACCCGTCCCTCTTCTGATTTCTTTGCAAGACGAGTGGCCAATTTTGAAAAAAATATGGATGAAGAAGATTACAGGTGTAAGATTATTAAACACGGACTGGTGAAAGAGTTATACATATTCCAGAAATCCTACATAAAATATCTGGCCGACAATTACCGCCTGCTTCAATCAGAATTTACCACACTGAAGGAAGTAAGGAACTTTGTTCCTGATGTGGTTTTTTTCCTTGGAGCACCTGAAAAGGTGATATCCTATCCTCAGATTGGCTATTTCGATCTGAAAGGGCCTGACGGGAATATTAAAACCATCGTTACACCCTTAAAAAAGAAAGTTGATTATTACGGCGATATAAAGAAGCCCCGGTTAACTTTGATCAATGAAAAGATTAAGGAAATGGGAGGTGTTCCGGTGCATGGATCCCTTTTCGCGGTTGAAGAAGAGGATGGGAGCATATTTGTCATCTCCATTAGTGGTGATAGTGGTGTTGGAAAATCCGAAATGCTGGCTGCCATGATGCTGCAATGGATAAAGCGCGATTTGCCGGGAGTCAGATCCATCAAACTAATCGCCGGTGATATGTTCCATATTTTCCCGGATAAAGAAGGAAATCTCTATGGAATAGGAACAGAAGTGGGTGACTTTTCACGAGTAACTGATTTTGACCCGGAATATATCAGAAACTACCGTTCTTTGTTTGAAAGCAGTGCCGATAGCAATGTAGAAGACCTGAATTCACGAAGTACGATCAGAGGATTGTGTGATATTTCAATGCCTTATAAAATTGACATTATGCTTACGGCATATAACTTCTCAAAGGAGGAAGCCGGAATAAAACGATATGCTAATCCTGAAAACTTTATGCTATACAGGGATTCTCATGGTGAGAGAAAGGAAAAAGCCACCAGCTCGGATAACCCGCACATCCAGCGAACCCTGTTACGATACACTGGCGACAAAAACATTGTTGATGTTATCGATACTCATGGTAACTACCTCGATGACATCCTCGATTGGGATCAGGACTGGTTTACCGGTAAATTTTACCTGGCTTCGTCTTACAAGATGATCGACAAGATCGACCTGGAAGATATTGTGAATAAGATATTTGTTGATAAAAGGTTTGAACGGGATTCAAAGAGCTTTGTAATCCGAAAAATAAAATTCGATATTATAAAAAACCGGTTTCAGGTGATCTCCCGTGAGGTAGGCGAAGGAGGTCAGGAGATAAGCTTCCTGCTGGACAGGAAATTCTTTAGCACCATTTTTGATTCTCTTGCCAGCACACCTGCCGGCAATCCTTTTATTGCAGAGCCCGGAGAATTAGAAGCAAAAAAACACCTTGTGGAGATGCTAAAAGGAAGACCAGGAGGAAAAGGTAAAGGGAAAAATATCCAACTTGGTATTTTATCGACGGATCTGGGTAAAGAAGGTAAAGAAATCACGGGACCTCAAAAAGCTGCCCAGGAAGTAAAAACACTGATCCAGGAGGTTCGTATCCTCAATCCGGAGATCAACAAAAACAAAAATCATGTAAAACAGCTTATCGATAAACATTATCAGCATTTGTTTAAACACCATAAACAAAGTCATGAGGTCTGGCGGTATAATTTTTATTTATACCAATTGGAACAAATAAGAAAAGCCGTGCTGGTCCGCATTGATAATCTGAAGGATAAGATTGATCTGTCAGGGATGAAGGATTTTATGCCGGTTGATAAAAACCATAAATTCAGTCCTTTGTTGGTAACTCCGAATATTAATACTGAATTGAATGGATTTAGTGAAACCTATGAGCAGCTCATGTGGCTTCCCAATAACCGCGAGTTTGCCGAGGAGTTTTATAATGATTGTGAAGATCTGTACATAGCCAATGGTTACAGCCGCAATACAATTATAAATAATATGGTGCTGCAGCTCTTGCTGAAGAATGGTTATATCGCCGTTGAAGACCTCGCAAGGGGCAGGATCACTGAAAAAGCAAACCGGGAGACGATTGCCGCAGCTAAGTTTGCAGTAGTTAGAAAACTGGACGAAGAAAAGAATAAGAAAATTTAAGATTTTTGATTTTTATTGTCCGGGAAAATATTTTAAAAATTTTTCATATAAAGAGAACTACGATTCTTTGAAATAATAAAACAGCCTGTCACATAGTGATCCCTAATTCGGGAAAAGGCTGAAATAACAGAGCCTGGGGCGATGCCCCAGGATCGAGTAGGTCAGGGAGGTCGCCCTCCCTTCCCTCTCACACCACCGAGCGTACGGATCCGTACCCGGCGGTTTCAAAAACGATTGATTCATCTCGAAACAATTACTGATTCGACAGATACAAGTCCCATTTGTGCAAACAGCATATTGTTGAGGGTAAGAACAACAAATTTGTGTCCTGAATTCCACCAACAACCACGGTTGTTGTATGCCGACATCAAAGCCTCAACATGCGAAAATCCTGCCTTACGGATGTTCTTGTACCTTGTCCTGGGTCGTTTCCATTGTCGCCAAAAAATAACTCGTAGCCGGCGGCGTATCCATATGTCAAGTACTTTGGCAAATGTAATCGTTTCCGCCGTCTTGTAGTAATTTGCCCACCCTCTGAGCATGGGATTTATTGTCTCGGCTATGAATAGTTTAATATTCTTGCCTCTGCCATGCTTGCACTCTCGCTTAACTTTCTTACGTAATCGAGAGAGGCATTCCTTGGGAACTCGTAACCTTGTATGTTTCTCGGAAGTAAAACCGAATCCAAGAAAATTGCGGCGATAGCTTTTATCTACTATGCTCTTGTCCTTGTTGATCCTGAGTTTAAGTTTCTTTTCGATGAATGATGTAACGGATTCGTATACCCGTTCACCTGCCTTCTGGCTACTTACGTATATGCTGAAATCGTCAGCGTAGCGACAGAAGCTGTGACCCCTCTTTTCCAGCTCCTTATCCAACTCGTCTAACATTATATTTGACAACAGTGGAGATAATGGGCTGCCTTGCGGTGTCCCTTCCAGGCGGAGCGAGGTTATGCCTCCTACCATGACACCTGATTTCAGATATAAATCTATCAACCGCCAGATACGGCGATCTTTGATTCTTCGCTTTATCAGTGCTATAAGCAGGTCATGGTTCATCCTGTCAAAGAATTTACTCAGGTCAATATCCACAACATATCGCTTGCCTTCTCTTTGGAAGTCACGTGCTGCAAGAACTGCCTGCTGGGTGTTGCGACCTTTCCTAAATCCGTAACTATTCTCCGAGAAAAACGGGTCAAAGTATGGATTCAGGATTTGGTGTAACGCCTGTTGGAGCATCCTGTCTATGACCGTTGGGATGCCCAACTGTCTTAGTCCGCCTCCAATTTTCTCTATTTCACAAACTCGTACCGGACTTGGTCGGTAGGTGTCTGTTTCTATAGACGTTTTTAGGGAAGCGTAGTTCGACTGTAGCCAGTGAGGTAGTTCCGAAACTCCCATTCCGTCAGTGCCTGCACTGCCTTTGTTGCGGATAACTTGTCCGGCAGCTTTCTGAATATTTGCCCGGTCAAGCATCTGCTCCAGTAAGTGTTCACTCGATGGAACAAGCTCTGCATTCTTCCATAATTGATTTGTCGCACTCATGCTCGTTCCTCCATTTTCCGAATGGGTCGCCGTGCGTGAGCTAAGAATGTCTCAATTCTTATTTCTGCAACTCCTTTCATTTTACGAATCATGTTTCCTTGTTCTCGTTTCTGATTCCTCCCTTCATCGGTTCGTGAGACCTTCATAATTCTTGTTATGGCTCGTATCCCCAATTACTATGGATTCTGCTGACTTCTCCCTGATCTCAGTGACATCAGTGGAGACCTCCATGGGTAAGCCCTTCATGACTTTCTCGCTTATACCTGTTGCATCTACTTGAATGGATTCCGTATAAGTATCGGGCTTCGTGAACATAGGCTCACTTACCCTCCATCCCTCCCTAATGCAATTCCTGTTCGTCAGGTCAGCGATTTGCTATTGGCTTCCTTCAGACATT
>DAOVQI010000370.1 GCA_030628785.1 Bacteroidota bacterium | reverse complement strand
CTCTCGTTATTCGCTCCCACAATCCAGGATCTGAAACCAGCTCATGAAGATTGGCTCTTACTTCGTTCGAGCCAATCGTTCGCTTAAATCTGCTCGTGAGGTTTTGCTTCGCAAAACGTTCAAAATCCTAAATCCGAAATTCTTACTAACCCACTAACTTACTAACCCACTAACTTACTAACATTTCCTCATCACCCATTATTCATTATTCGGTGTTCGATATTCGATATTTTCTTTGCCAACTAAAAACTGCCTTCTGTTGATTTTTAACTATTGTAACGGGTTACAGCATACAAGTAACTTATTCAAACCGCAATCGAACCTGTTCAATACTTTCGACCGAACCTACAATGGTGAGGATATCTCCCAGACGCAGCCTGGTATATCCTGTCGATATGATCATATGTCCCCTTCTTTGAGTCGATAAGATCAGAATGTCGGAAGGAAGGTGTAAATGCCTGATAGCAATTCCATGAAGATCACGGTTTCGTAAGACAATATCCACAGTATCCTGGTTTTCTTCCATGCCAAGTAGTAGAGAGGTAGCCATGGGTGAACGTACAAAATGGTCAAGCAAGCTTACCATGGCAGTTGATGGTTCAACAATTATGGCGCCCAATTCATGAAATTTACTAAAATTATATCTATAGTTCAGGCGAACTACTAAATCGTGAGTTCCATAATTCTCATATGCCAATTCACAAATTTTCAGGTTTTCTTCATCTGTTCTTAATGTAACAATTGTCTCTGTGTTTTTTGCATCAAGTTTCATAAGTTCTTCCAGCGATATTTCCGGCGAATAAATAATTTCAACCCCGGGAATTTGAGGATCTTTAATTCCTGTTCTCGAAGTGGCAATTTTTACCTGCCAGTCATGCTCTGAAAGCTGCCTGGCCAGAGCTACGGATTGATCTTCATATCCAAAAATTATGGCACGCCTGATTCCTTCAAGTTTATTCTTATGTGCCATTGAATGATCTTCTCCTGCCAAACCAATCGACCACTTCAAAAGAGGAGGACCGATCAATTGGTTTAAAACGATTACGGTAATCATAATGGTTGCAAATTCATCGCCCCATTCCGCAAACTGGGTGGTTACTACCCAAACCAGGCCAAGGCTTACACCGGCCTGTGTAACAAAAGACATTATTAAAGTTTTATTATGGGTGAACGAATCGCCAGCGATAGTACCTCCGGTAAATGCACCAATGGAGATGGCTACCAAACGGATAAAGAAAAAGATCAGTCCAATAAACCAGGCTTTAATAAGGTAATCCAAAGAAATAGAGGCACCGATAAGTGTAAAAAAGGCAACATATACATAGGGTATCGAATCCTGAATGATCTTTTGAAATTCTCTCCTGTAACGGGTATAATTGGTGACGTAGAAACTGGCAATAATGCAAATGAGTAAAGGTTCAACATAAAAATCAATAGAAAAATACAAATTACAAATGTGTCTGACATAATTGGAAATGAAATAGATCGCGAACCCTGATATCACAATAAGGAGACTTTTGACAGTCCGGGATTGCTTTATTGAAAGAATAAAACGAAGAACCTGCCCAAGCAGCCATCCCAATAAGAAAGAAACAATAAGTTCTGAGAATAAAATGGTTGCATATCGGAGGTTAAAAGGGATTTTCGAAATAATCGTATTGGCAATAGAGATGGTAAAGGCAAAAAGAAGAATTACTAAAAAATCCAGTAAAACGGTTGTACCCAGTACTGTACGCGTAAATGGACCTTTAGCCCGGAGTTCATTGATCACCGCGATAGCAGATGCCGGTGAACGGGCAACGAATATGGTCCCTGCAAGAAGCGAAATACCTAACCTTATATTGCGGTCGAAATTATTTAAAAACGGAATTTTATTGCTAATCAAGTAAATGGCCAGGCTTGAAAGAATAAATGTGACGGTAAGCAAACTTATAGATGTCCATCGGATACTTTTCATCCGGCTTCTGTACTCCTTTAAATATAATTCTGCACCAGCCGCGAAAGCAATGAAGGCAAGCGATATACCATTAATGAATTGAAGTTTAGGGATTGCCTTATCCGGTATCAGATTCAGGATATATGGCCCGGAAATAATTCCCATGACAAGCAACCCGGTAACCAAAGGGAGTTTTATTTTTTGGAATAGACCGGCAATCTGATTGGAGGCAACCAGGATGATGATAAATCCGGTAATAATTATAACAATATCCCAAAAATTGGCCATATTATTATTTTATTGACATTATTGACAGACTCTAATTACCATCTGTATAAGTTTCAGTATATAAAGATAAAAAATAGAAGGAGTAAATCAAAAGAGTATGCTTTCATGAACTCGCAATCTGGGTTAATTAATTTGAATTAACTGTTAAAGAAAACACGATTTATAAAAAAATTATTTTACTTTAGAAGGCTCATTAAATCTAAAAATAACCTGTTGCTATGAGAGTTAAGCGATTTCCCATTTTAATTTTGATTTTATTCATTGGACTTGTTTTTTTAATTGATTGTGTAAACAGAAAGCAGGAAAAAATGCAGGCTAATCAGGAATCCCAAAAAATAACCCTTATGGAGGAACAACAAATGTTTAATAAACTTACTGAAAACGAAAAACAGGAAGGCTGGAGGCTTTTGTTTGATGGTGAAACCACAAAAGGTTGGAGAGGTTTTAAGCAGGATACCATTGGTGAAGGGTGGGTGGTACGTGATGGAAGCCTGGTTACACTTGGGAAAGGAGGAGACTTAGGTGGCGATATTATTACCGAAGAACAATTTGAAAATTTCGAATTGAAATTGGAATGGAAAATCTCTCAGGGTGGTAACAGTGGTATTTTCTTTCGTGTAATCGAAGGAGATTACTCGACGGTTTATGCAACAGGTCCCGAGTATCAATTCATTGATGATATTAGCTTTCCTCAAAAACTTAAAAACTGGCAAACTTCCGGGGCAAATTATGCCATGCATCCGCCACGAAATGCCAAGATAAAACCGGTCGGTGAATGGAACAGCTCCAGGATACTTGTGAACCAAAGCCATGTTGAACACTGGCTAAATGAAGTAAAAGTTGTGGATTATACTTTATGGACTGAAGAGTGGAATGAATTGGTGAAAAAAAGCAAATGGAAGGATTATCCGGATTACGGCATGGCAAAAAAGGGTCATATAAGCTTGCAGGACCACGGCAGCATGATTTGGTTCAGAAACATAAAGATCCGGGTACTTTGAGCATTTTTAATTAAACATTATTGATATGAACAAATTTCTTATTCTTACAGGAATTTTTATTTCCGTTATGGCAAGTGTTGCCTTTACTTATGAATTTGTTTCAGAGAAAAATTATCGACTTCAGGATAGTGATTGGGTTTCTCTTTTCAACGGAAGG
>DAOVQI010000035.1 GCA_030628785.1 Bacteroidota bacterium | reverse complement strand
AATGGTTATGCCCGTGAAGTGATTAATAAACTGCCTATGGAATTTGCTGTTGAGGCTCAAAAGCTTCTGCAAATCAGCCTGGAAGGGAGCGTGGGATAGAGAACATAGCTACGCAAATTTACCATGTGAAATAAATCGAAGATTTCTGTTTTTCCGGGACTGTGGACTGCCGACTAGTAACTAATTGATAAATTTATGAAACCTGAAAATTAAGGTTTTTTTTAATTTGTGAAACTATGTTCTTTACTATGTTCTTACTTTACAATAGTCCTCCTTATCCACTTGACTTATCCGACGCTCCCTTCCAGGCTGATTTGCAGAAGCTTTTGAGCCTCAACAGCAAATTCCATAGGCAGTTTATTAATCACTTCACGGGCATAACCATTAACGATCAAACCCACAGCATCTTCAGTTGAAATTCCTCTTTGGTTACAATAAAATATCTGATCCTCACCGATTTTTGATGTCGTAGCTTCATGCTCGATAATGGCAGACTGGTTATCTACTTCAAGATAAGGGAAGGTATGTGCTCCACATTTGTCCCCCAGCAAAAGAGAATCACATTGGGAGAAATTCCTTGCATTATCAGCATTCTTCAACACTTTAATCAGGCCCCGGTAGCTGTTATTACTTCTCCCTGCAGAAATTCCCTTCGAAACAACAGTACTTTTGGTATTTTTTCCAATATGGATCATCTTCGTCCCCGTATCAGCCTGTTGAAAATTATTCGTTACGGCGACAGAATAAAATTCCCCAACCGAATTATTCCCACGCAGAATACAGCTTGGATATTTCCACGTTATCGCTGATCCTGTCTCCACCTGAGTCCAGGAAATTTTCGAATTATCTCCTTTGCAAATACCCCGTTTTGTGACAAAATTAAATATACCGCCTTTCCCATTCTTATCACCCGGATACCAGTTTTGTACAGTAGAATATTTTACTTCTGCATTCCTAAGTGCTATGATCTCAACAACAGCCGCGTGCAACTGGTTCTCATCCCGCCTGGGAGCAGTACATCCTTCGAGATAACTAACGTAGCTGTCCTCTTCTGCAACAATAAGGGTTCTTTCAAACTGCCCGGTGTTGGCTGCGTTTATCCTGAAATAGGTTGATAACTCCATTGGGCATCTTACTCCCTTTGGGATAAAGCAAAATGAACCATCGCTGAATACAGCCGAATTTAAAGCAGCAAAATAATTATCCGTATAAGGAACAACCGTTCCCAAATATTTTTTTATCAGATCCGGGTATTCTTTTATTGCTTCACTCAGGGGACAAAAGATTATTCCACGTTCAGCAAGAGTCTCCTGAAATGTTGTTTTTACCGATGCGCTATCCATTATGGCATCTACCGCAACACCTGTTAACATTTTCTGCTCATCCAAAGGGATTCCAAGCTTTTCAAAGGTTTTTCTCAACTCCGGGTCAATATCATCCATGCTTTCCGGCTGCACTTT
The DNA here is from genome assembly GCA_030628785.1 of Bacteroidota bacterium. Classification (GTDB taxonomy): domain Bacteria; phylum Bacteroidota; class Bacteroidia; order Bacteroidales; family VadinHA17; genus CAZEWS01. Next base: position 12,271 of record DAOVQI010000035.1, on the reverse strand, counting down.
TTGTTTAGGAGCTGCATAATAAATGATATCCTGAAAATTGATTTTTGGTATTTTCAGGTGAGCCCAGTCTGGCATTTTTTTAGTTAACCAATAACGGAACGCCTTTAAACGGTATTCCAACATAAATTCCGGTTCCTTCTTTTTTTCAGAGATTAAACGTACAACATCCTCACTTAGTCCCTTCGGAATCAAATCTGTTTCAACATCCGTGTAAAAGCCGTATTTGTATTCTCCCTGAGTTATATCATTTATTATTTTATCCTGCTCCTTCTTCATGCTTTTTTCTTATAAACAAATTTCTGGCCGGGGAAATCATGCACTATGTGGAATTATTCTAAATAAGGGCAAATATACAAAAATTAATATATAAGGTATGTAATTTGGAGATGGTTTTAGTTTTTACAAAGTAACATAAAAACCGTTACCTTTATTGTAAAGAAACACACTGCCGGCAGGCAGGCGTTTCGGTTCACAAATTAATCATAAAGTCTTTTATCTTCTGCATGAACCCAGTGAAACGAGCTCACGTAAGTAATAATGCAGGTTAATATTCAAATAATAAACACAAAATATGAAAGGAAATGTTCAGAAAAAAACCCCAATCTCCGAGTTGGGGGAATTTGGATTAATTGAACATCTGACAAAAGGGATAAAATTAATAAATCCCAGTAGCAAGAAAGGAGTTGGTGACGATGCAGCTGTATTGGAATATCCTGATAAACAAATAGTAGTAACAACCGATTTATTGCTCGAGGGAATACATTTCAATTTAATATATACTCCCCTGAAGCATTTGGGATATAAATCTGCCGTTGTAAATTTCTCGGACATATATTCGATGAATGCCAGGCCAAAACAAATTACTGTTTCATTAGGCCTGTCAAAAAGGTTTGCCCTTGAGGATGTTGATGCACTCTATGAAGGAATATATCTTGCCTGTAAAAATTATGGAGTTGACTTGATCGGAGGCGATACATCAGCCTCGGTTACCGGATTAATCATATGCATAACTGCAATAGGTGAATCCAGCAAGAATGATCTCGTTTACCGGGATGGTGCACAAATAAATGATCTTATCTGCGTTTCAGGAAACCTGGGTTCCGCTTACATGGGGCTTCAATTACTTGAAAGAGAAAAAACGATTTATGTGGAAGACCCAACAACCCAACCTGATCTTTCAGGTTATGATTATATTTTAAAACGACAGCTAAAGCCTGAAGCCAGAAAGGATATTATAGAAATTCTTGGTGATCTGGAAATTAAACCCACATCCATGATTGATGTTTCAGATGGGTTATCATCCGATCTGATGCATATATGTAAAAACTCGAACGTAGGTTGCAAAATTTACCAGGACAAAATCCCAATAGATCAGAGCACAATAGCCATGGCAAAAGAGTTTCATTTGGATCCGGTTATACCTGTATTACATGGAGGCGAAGATTATGAACTTCTTTTTACCATTCCTTTGAAACTTCATGATAAAATAAACTCCCTTTCTCAAGTTAGTCTGATAGGGCACATATGTAAGGAAGAAGAAGGCAGGTATTTGATAACAACCCAGGGAAGTTCCATAGAATTAAAGGCCCAGGGATGGAATGCTCTGAAAGACACCTCGAAATCCTGAAAGAGGACCGAAAGAGTCTATTTGTCAGCCCAATAACTCTTAATAACTCCTCTTTCGGTACTTGTTATAAACGCAATAATGTTGTCTCTTTCTATGGAAGAAGGGAATGTTTTTTCAATATGTTCAATAGCCTGAGCATTATTCAAATTACTCATGTAAATGGTCCTGTATATCTCCTGGATTTCGTTGATCTTTTCATTGCTGAAGTTTCTTCTCCTGAGTCCTATTGAATTTACCCCCATATAACACAAGGGTTCCCGGTCAACTTTAATGTAAGGCGGAACATCTTGTCTGACTTTGGAACCACCGCCTATCATTACATGTGCACCAATATGTACAAACTGATGGACGAGAGTACCGCCACCGAGTATAGCCCAGTCATGAATTTTCACTTCACCAGCTAACCCCACATTATTCACAAGAACACAAAAATCCCCAATTACACAATCATGGGCTATATGTACATAAGCCATAAGGACACAGTTGTTGCCAATAACAGTTTTGAAAGATGCTTTTGTTCCCCTGTTAACAGTAACACATTCCCGGATGATTGTGTTATCTCCAATTTCAGCAGTAGATTCCTCTCCCTGAAATTTCATATCCTGAGGGATTGCTGAAACAACAGCTCCAGGAAATATTTTACAGTTCTTCCCGATTCTTGCACCATCCATGATGGTTACATTAGGGCCTATCCAAGTTCCGTCATCTATAATTACATTGCCGGAAATGGATGTAAAAGGTCCGATTTCCACATCTTTACCAATCTTTGCGTCGGAATGGATACAGGTCAGGGCTTGGTTAATCATTCTTTATTTTTTACTATCTGCGCTGTTACTTCACCTTCCATAACCACCTTATTTCCCACAAAAGCCTGTCCAAACATGGTTACAATACCATGCCGTATAGGCTCCGTCATTTCCATTTTGAACAAGATGGTGTCTCCGGGCACAACCATTTGCTTGAATTTCACTTTATCAACTTTAAGGAAATAAGTGGAATATTTCTCTGGTTCATCCACTTGGTTAAGCACAAGCACTCCCCCTACCTGGGCCATGGCTTCTATCTGCAATACACCAGGCATTATGGGTTCTTCAGGGAAATGACCCTGGAAAAACAATTCATTAAAAGTTAAATTCTTCAATCCTATTACGGAATGATCATCCAGATGAATGATCTTATCAACCAATAAAAACGGATAACGGTGAGGCAATTTTAACCGTATCTCCTTTATGTCCATGACAGGTGGCTTGTTAGGATCGTAAACCGGAATAGCACTTTTGGACAGTTCTTTTTTAATTGCCTGCCTGACTTTTTTTGCCAATTCGGTATTGGCATAATGGCTTGGCCGGTTGGCAACAACTTTACCCTTAATGGGCTGTCCAATTAAAGCCATATCCCCAATAATGTCAAGTAGTTTATGACGGGCAGGTTCGTTGTTGAAATGTAATTCAACATTGTTAAGAATGCCTTCAGAATTCACTTTTATATGCGGCTTATTGAACAGATCAGCAATCCTGTCTACTTCAGCCTGCTTAACTTTCTGGTCAAATATGACAATGGCATTATCGAGATCGCCTCCCTTAATCAGGTTTTGTTTCGCAAGTGCTTCCAATTCATGGAAAAACACAAAGGTTCTGCACATTGAAATTTCATTCTCAAAATCTGAAATATTGTTCAGAATGGCATATTGGTTACCTAATATCGGCGAATTATAATCGATTAAGACATTAATACTCAGATGATCATCAGGATAGATCATAAGATCCACACCGTTCTCTTCATCCGAAAAAACGATTTTTTCTTTTATTACATAGTAATTTTTTTCAACATTCTGTTCAATGATACCTGCTTTATGAATCGCCTCAACAAACTTTCGGGAACTTCCACCCATAATAGGAGCTTCCGGTCCTTTCAGTTCAATCAATACGTTATCCACCTGCATTCCATTAAAAGCTGCCAGAACATGTTCAATCGTAGCAACACGGTAGCCCTTTTCCTCAAGTGTTGTTCCTCTCGAAGTATCAATTACATTTTCAGCGATGGCACTAATTATTGGTTTTTCAGGTAAATCAGTCCTGCAAAACTTATAGCCATGATTTTCAGGGGCAGGTTTAAAAGTCACCTCTACATCGACACCGGTATGTAACCCTTTACCCGTTAAACTAACGGTCTTTCCAATAGTTCGTTGCTTTTCGGACATTTGATACTTTAATTGTTGAAAATTTTTAGTTCCGCAAGATACAAAAAATCAATAAATTTGATCATGAACAAACAAAATGTGTTAATTTTGAGGTCATTCGCTTCGTTGAAGCATGGTCAGAAAATTAAGCAAATTATTTTCCCTTTAGTTCATTTATATCTTTTTCCATAGAGTTAATTTTGGCATTTAACTCCGGAAGTTTCCGGAAAATGACATAAGACTTATTGTAGCCGGTTATTTTAAAGCTGGGAGAACCCAGGGCAATCATTCCGGGTTCTTTTATGCTTTTGCCAACTCCCGCTTGAGCACCTATTTTTACGCCGTCAGCAATGGTGATATGTCCTATAAAACCAACCTGGCCGCCAAACATGCATTCCTTTCCTATCTTAACGGATCCTGAAATGCCTGTCTGAGCAGCAATTACCGTATTTTCCCCTATTTCAACATTATGAGCTATTTGTATTAAATTGTCGAGTTTCACCCCTCTTCTGATAATGGTTGAACCGATGGTTGCCCGGTCAATGGTTGTGTTTGCCCCGATCTCAACACGTTCTTCAATAATTACATTACCAACCTGCGGAATTTTTTTATAGTTCTTATCCGACTTCGGGGCAAATCCAAAGCCGTCAGACCCAATAACCGTACCGGCATGAATCACACAATCTTCGCCAATAACACAATCATGATAAATTTTAACCCCGGGGTAAATTATCGTGTTTTTATCAATCCTTACATTATCTCCAATATACACCTGGGGATAAATTTTAACTTGTTCATCAATACGTGCATTTTCACCCACATAACAATTAGCTCCCAAATAAACATCTTTACCCAATTTGGCACTCTGCTCCACAACAGCCGTGTTGTGAATACCAACCTTGGGAGGTTTATTCCGGTTCTGCAATTCCAACAGGGATGCAAAAGCCTCATAGGCGTTATCGACTCTAATAAGCGTACACTTAACCTCCTTTTCCAGCTTAAATTCCTTATTAATAAGTACAATCGAGGCTTCCGTTGTATATAAATACCTGGTATATTTTAGATTGGCCAGAAAAGCAAGGGTCCCTTTTTCCCCCTCCTCAATTTTTGATACATTATTGACGGTAACATCAGGGTTCCCTTCAATCTCACCGTTCAAAAACCCGGCTAATACTTTAGCTGAATATTCCATTCTTTAAATTATTTTGTTTTGGACAAATCTATTAATAATTACGACACATTATGCCATTACGCCTAAAACTTCTTTTTGCAAAGTTTAGTTGAAATTACAAAAAGCAAATCTCAAAAGACAAATAAATTCTAAATACAAAATTACAATGACCGAAACGAATAAAGACATATAAATTAGCGTAGGGGAAAGGTAATTTTTAGAATTTGGGAAATTGATTATTGGATATTATTTGTTTTTTGTTGTTTGTTTTTTGGTGTTTGTTTTTTGGTGCTTATTTTCGATTTATGACAGACTCAATAAGTTAATTTGTTTGCAGCCATATGCTGCGTTAAGAGTTCTTGGGATAACATAAAAAATATTTTGTCACTGTTTTTGCCAGTACTTCAACATTAAGCATATCAGAAGCATCGGCGATATCAGCCAATTGACCGTTGTTATATAAGATCTTAATTTTCGTATCGCCCGGTATATATGCCTTATTACTAATTGAATCGGTAAAAACGTAATAATGTATTACATCCTCTCCGATTTTTAACTTTTTCTTTACTCTTAACTTAATTTCTTCAATTTTATTTTTGTTGAAAGGCGTATTCTGTATTTCAACTCTGAATAGCTCACGATTTATCATTCTTTTACAAAGAGTTGATAATGTAAAATCAGGATGATCAGTCCATACTTTTATCGATGCAATAATATCATTATCATCCAGTTTTGAAAACTGTTCAATGATCTCACTGTGATCAAATTCAGGAGATTCTGAAAAAATGGTTTCTTTGCTTATATTGTTGTAAAGAAAAAATTTCAATGCCGGGGTTCCAAACAATTGTACTTTATTATTGGCTAATTCTTTTGCACGTTTAAGTATTTTTACAAATAGCTGCTCAGCAGCTATAACGGTTTTATGAAGATACACCTGCCAATACATTAATCTTCTGGCAATCAGGAATTTTTCGATTGAATAGATGCCCTTGGCCTCCACTACCAACTGGTCATTTACCACATTTAGCATTTTAATTATTCTGTCAGATCCAATGGCTCCTTCAGTAACTCCGGTAAAAAAACTATCCCGGCGAAGATAATCAAGACGATCTGTATCAAGCTGGCTTGAGACCAGCTGATTGAGAAATTTCTTATGATACTGGTTTCGAAAAATATTTATAGCAAGAGAAAGATCATATGTTTTGTTTAAATAGTCCATAAATAATCCTGAAAGATCTTCATGTGTAATTTTTTCAACCAAACTGTACTCAAGTGCGTGAGAAAAAGGGCCATGACCTATATCATGCAACAAAATGGCTGCAGATACAGCTTCAGCCTCCTCATCCGAAACGTTATGACCTTTCAATTTGATAATATTGATCGCCGAATTCATCAAATAATAAGCCCCAATTGCATGTTGAAAACGGGTATGAGTGGCCCCAGGATATACAAAATTGGTTAAACCCAACTGCTTGATCCTCCTTAGTCTCTGAAAACAGGGATGCTCGATTAAATCAAAGATTATGCCATAAGGAATATTAATGAAACCATAAACCGGATCATTAATGATCTTTTGCTTATACTGACTACTCACATTATGGAATTTAAGCCCCTGAAAGTACGATTATTATGCCTGAATACAAAATTGCCATGCAGAATATCCCGGTACTTATTATGATCAATATTTGTAAATTTTGAAAATTCGATAATATTTCCTATTTTTGCACCTTGAACGTGGGGAAGTATTAATATAATGGGGGACAATAGTCCCCTATTTTTATAGCCGGTAAAATGATTGAAAGAGATAGGATAATAGAATTGGTTGAAAAAATTATTCGGGAAACTGAGATTTTTCTTGTGGATATTACGGTCACTGCCAAAAACAAAATTTTGATATGGATTGACAAGAAGGATGGAATAACCATCGATGAATGTGCTGAAATTAGTAAGGAGCTGGAGAACCATCTCGACCGGAGTATCGAAGATTTTGAAATGGAAGTGTCTTCTCCAGGACTGGATACTTCGTTTAGGGTGAGGCAACAATATGATAAAAACATTGGCCGTAAGATCGAGATCGTAACTGAAAACAACAAAATTCATAAAGGGGAACTTTTGCAAGTTACTGAAGATGGGATAAAACTGGAAATTATAAAAAATAAAAAGGGCAAAGGGAAAAAAGAAGATCAAGCTACTGAATTATCATTAGGTTTTAACCAAATAAAATCAGCAAAAGTTATTGTGACTTTTTAAATAAAAACGGGTGAATTGAAAAATGGAAAATTTAAATTTAATCGATACATTCTTGGAATTCAAAGAATTAAAAAACATTGACAGAGCAACGATGATGAGCGTTCTGGAGGATGTATTCCGGGGTCTCCTTTTAAAGAATTATGGTTCAGATGAGAATTTTGATATCATTATCAATATTGATAAAGGTGACTTTGAAATCTGGAGAAATCGCGAAGTCGTTAAGGACAAGGATGTTATTGACGAAAACTTGCAGATTGCATTATCCAAGGCAAAAAAAATAGACGATGATTACGAGGTAGGTGAAGAAGTAACAGATGAAGTTAAACTTATCGATTTTGGCAGAAGGGCTATTTTATCGCTTCGTCAGAATCTCACCTCCCGGATCCTGGATCTGGAAAAAAATAATGTCTTTAACAAATACAAAGACCGTATTGGAGAAGTCGTCACCGGTGAGGTTTACCAAGTTTGGAAACGGGAGATTTTAGTCCTTGATGACGAAGGGAATGAATTAATTCTGTCTAAAACCGAGCAAATACCTTCGGATTATTTCAGAAAGGGAGATACCATCCGGGCCGTTGTGATTAAGGTTGAAATGAGAAATAACAATCCGTTAATTCTTCTTTCCCGTACTTCATCTGTTTTTCTCGAGCGCTTATTCGAGTTAGAAGTACCGGAGATTTTCGATGGACTGATTACAATAAAGAAGATCGTCAGGGTTCCGGGTGAAAGGGCAAAAATAGCTGTTGAGTCGTATGATGAACGGATCGACCCTGTTGGAGCGTGCGTGGGCATGAAAGGATCGCGGATTCATGGTATTGTGCGTGAATTAAAAAACGAAAATATCGATGTAATAAACTTCACTACCAATACCCAATTATACATTACAAGAGCTCTTAGTCCGGCCAAAATAATTTCAATTAAATTGGATGAAGAAGAGCACCGTGCTGAAGTTTATCTGAAACCCAATGAGGTATCTTTGGCTATTGGTAAAGGTGGATTGAATATTAAATTAGCTGGTCAGCTAACCGGTTACGAAATCGATGTATACCGGGAATCCGATACAGAAGATGAAGAAGATGTTAATTTGGAAGAATTTGCTGATGAAATCGAAAACTGGATACTGGATGAATTAAAAGCTATCGGATGCGATACAGCAAAAAGCGTATTAGAGTTATCAATTGAAGACCTGGTTAAACGTACTGATCTTGAAGAGGAGACCATTAAAGACCTCATTAAAATTTTAAATGCAGAATTTGAATAGTTCTAAGTATTAGTTATATCTTCGTGTTTTTCTTCTATTCAGGCGATGTGTGACTACAATTATAATATTCTGAGAGGATAAAAATGACACAAGGGACAAAGGCAACAAGACTGAGTAAAGCAGCGAGGGAGTTCAATGTAGGAATCTCCACTATCGTGGAATTCCTTCATAAGAAGGGTGTTGATATTGATCCAAGCCCAAATACCAAGGTGCCTCCGGATGTTTATTCGCTTCTTGAGGGAGAATTCAGTTCTGATATTTCATTAAAAAAGGAATCGGAAAAGCTTAGTCTTAGAAATCTGAGAGAGGTTAAGGAGACCTTTTCTATTACTGATATTGAAGATCATAAATCCCAGGAAGTATCTGAACCTGAAGAAGAAGTCTTTATTAAAGATATAACTGGATTACCGGAAAAAATTGATGAAATCCCAGATGAAGTTGAATCCGAAGTAAAGGAAAAAACTGGAGTTAAGGTAGTAGGAAAAATTGATCCGGACGTGGCGAAAACCAAAAAGAAACCAAAAACGGAAAAGACCAAAGAGGATAAAGGAGAAGTTGAGGATAGGGAAAAAATCATCCCTGACAAACCGGAGGAAAAAATTGCAGGAAAAGAGCCTGACATAAAGGTTGTTGGAAAAATCGATCTCGATACCGGACAAAAAAAACCAGAACCAAAGAAAAAGGTTAAAAAAGAAAAAGCCCCTGATGAAAAGGAAGAAATATTATCAGAACATGCTGAACCGGAAACAGAATTAGAAAAACCGGAGGAAATCTACCGTTCGGAAGTAAAAAAACTTTCAGGTCCCACCGTGGTAGGTAAGATTGATTTACCTAAGAAGGAGAAAAAGAAGAAACCGGTTGCCTCATCAGATGATCTGGAAGCTGCAAAGAAGAAAAGAAAAAGAATCAGGAAAGAAAAAATCTCTCTGAAAGGGGAATCAGCAAAGAAATCGGATCAGAAAGCAGATATTGAATCCCGGAAGTTTCTGAAAACAAAGAGGAAAGTCGTACGTCCGGAAATAAATGAGGAAGAAATTCAAAAACAAATTAAGGAGACACTGGCACGGTTAACCACCAAAGGCAAATCAAAAGGAGCAAAATACCGCAGGGAAAAAAAAGAAGCAACTATCCAGAGGCAAAAAGAAGAGGATGAAAAGACAGAAAAGAGGAAAAGCATACTTAAAGTCACTGAATTTGTTTCAGTTAACGAACTGGCATCAATGATGGATGTGCCGGTAAATGATGTCATCTCAACCTGTATGACTCTTGGTTTATTCGTTTCCATTAACCAGAGACTGGATGCCGAAACCATGGCGCTGGTAGCCGAGGAATTTGGCTTTAATGTTGAATTTGTCAGTATTGAATTCCAGGAAGCGATCAAAGAGGAAGAAGACCATAAGGAAGATCTTAAACCAAGACCACCAATTGTAACGGTAATGGGGCATGTTGACCATGGCAAGACCAAGCTACTCGATCATATTCGTAATACCAACGTAATCGCTGGTGAAGCCGGAGGAATCACTCAGCATGTTGGTGCCTACGCCGTTGCTCTTGATGGTGGCCGGCAAATTACTTTTTTAGACACACCCGGTCATGAAGCATTTACTGCCATGCGTGCCAGGGGTGCACAAATTACGGATGTGGTTATTATTGTTATCGCAGCAGATGATGGTGTAATGCCACAAACCATCGAAGCTATAAACCACGCATACGCCGCAGGTGTTCCCATGGTGTTTGCCATTAACAAAATTGACAAGCCAACTGCCAATTCTGAAAAAATAAAGGAAGAACTTGCCAAAATGAATTTCATGGTTGAAGACTGGGGAGGGAAATATCAATCTCAGGAAATCTCAGCCAAAAACGGAATCAATATTGATGAATTATTGGAAAAAGTCCTGCTTGAGGCTGAAATGCTGGAACTTAAAGCCAATCCCAAAAAGAAAGCCTCTGGTACCGTCATTGAATCATCACTCGATAAGGGAAAAGGTTATGTGACAACCATATTGGTTAAGGCAGGCACTTTAAAAATTGGAGATATAGTACTGGCAGGCAGTCACTTCGGTCATGTCAAGGCAATGCATAATGAACGGGGGAAAAAGATAAAAATGTCGGGGCCCTCAACTCCGGTCTTGCTCCTGGGATTGGATGGCGCTCCACAGGCAGGAGATAAATTTAATGTTATGGGCAGCGATAAGGAAGCCAAAGAAATTGCAACTAAACGGGAACAACTCCAGAGGGAACAGGGATTGAGAACCTATAAACACATAACCCTTGATGAAATTGGGCGAAGGATAGCTATTGGAAACTTCCAGGAATTGAATGTCATTATTAAAGGAGATGTTGATGGTTCGGTCGAAGCGCTTACCGATTCATTAATTAAACTTTCAACCGAAGAAATACAGTTAAATATTATCCATAAAGCGGTTGGCCAGATTTCCGAATCTGATATCCTGCTTGCTGCTGCATCAAATGCTATTGTTATTGGGTTTCAGGTTCGTCCTTCTTTGATTGCCAAAAAATTAGCTGAAAAAGAAGAAATCGATGTCCGTCTATACTCAATCATTTATGATGCAATCGAGGAAATAAAATTAGCTATGGAAGGAATGCTTTCGCCGGAAATAAAAGAAGAAACAACCGCCACGCTTGAAATCCAGGAAATTTTTAAAATTTCGAAAACCGGTACTATTGCCGGATGTATTGTGAAAGAAGGAAAAATATCCAGGGATTCTAAAGTCCGTGTCATCAGGGAAGGGATAGTGGTATATGCTGGTAAGTTGGGATCACTCAAGAGATTTAAAGAAGATGTTAAGGAAGTTCAAAGCGGCCTGGAATGCGGTTTGAATATTGAAAACTTTAACGATGTTAAAGTTGGTGACACAATAGAGGCTTACCTGGAAATCGAGGTGAAAAAAACATTATAATCCGGCTTAAGAATTAATAAGTTCTTTATATTGATCAGCCGTAAGCAAATTATTCAGTTCCTCCGGTTTATCCATTGAAACTTTTATCATCCAGCCATCACCGTAAGGATCTTTGTTAATAACATCAGGGTTATCTTCCAATTTGGGATTAACTTCCAATACCTCACCTGATACCGGCATAAACATATCGGAAACGGTTTTTATTGCCTCAATGGTTCCAAACACCTCTTCTCTTTCAAGTTTTTCCCCTTCGGTTTCAATTTCCACAAATACAATATCACCCAGTTCCGCCTGTGCAAAATCCGTAATACCTACTATAGCTTCATTGTTTTCAATTCGAAGCCATTCATGGTCTTTGGTGTACTTTAAATTTTCAGGAACATTCATGATTATTTGTTTTTATTGATCTATCCGTAAACTTTCCAAAAATAACCATTTTTTGCTGAATGAAAAAGCAAGCCTGTATCAAAATTATTGCGTCAACGTAAATCGAATACTAAATCCAAAATTTGTATTAGCTGTTGGGAAGGTTAGCGCCACAAAAGGTTTATTTACAACGCGATCGTAAAATAATCTCAGATTAAACCGGTCGCTCAGTACATAATCTGCTGATAGCTTCACCGATATTATTCTTTGACCCGCTGTTGGCTCAGGGATATTTTCAACCAGCCGGCGCATGATGGTCTTATTATCACGAATTGAAAGATCCGCCCGGACATTGAGATCACTTTTAAATTCCTGCTGACGCCCACCGGTCCTGATGATAATTTGAACCTCATTAAATCGATATCCCGCACCAAAAACGATTTCATTACTTAAGAGTTCCGTTACCTGGTTATTGGTCAGACTTAAAGAAAGGGTT
>DAOVQI010000236.1 GCA_030628785.1 Bacteroidota bacterium | reverse complement strand
GTTTTAAATTAAAAAAATAAACACAAAGGTAAAGGAACAAGTTCAAAATGAAGACATAAAAACCTTAGCCTTAGCCTCTCCCGAAAGTTTTCGGGATTAGCCTTTTATAAGATAAGTTTTATTACATATACATAACTTATTGTAAATCAATAAATCAATTTTGAACTTACGATACGTTAAAATATTTATAATATCTTTGCCAATTCATTTTTCAACCAATATCAATAAACAATGAAACTTTTTAACAGGCTTATAACATTTTCACTAACGATTGGCTTTATTCTATTAAATAACTGCCAATCCATAAAAATTGACAATCCGGAAATTACAATGGAAGAACTGTCTGACCACATTGGTTTCCTGGCATCTGATTCATTAAAAGGCCGGTATCCGGGAACTCCGGAAGGGAAGGTAGCCGCCCAATACATTTTGGATCATTTCAAAGGTTTTGATCTTGAACCTTTAGGAGAGGATGGATTGCAATATTTTGATGTGGTTACAAGTATCAAACCCGGTGAAAATAATTCATTACAGTTTGAAAATTTTAACGGAGTTTTAGATAAAGATTTTTTTCCATTCCCATTTTCCGGAAACACAACCCTTACCTCCACCCTTGCTTTTATCGGGTACGGATTTGAAATCAATCAGGATGATTTGATATGGAATGATTATGAGAATCAGAACCTGCAAGATAAATGGGTTCTTATATTAAGAGGTGATCCTGAACTGGATAGTCTGAACAGTATTTTTGCAGAATACAGCAGCGACAGGGACAAGGTAATGCTTGCCAGGGATAAAGGTGTTGCAGGCGTTTTTATGGTTTCGGGTGTTGAATATGACAGTCAGGATGAATTGGTATCTATGAACTCGAAGCAAAGTTCGGTTGGTCTTCCGGTGATTCATATTACCAGGAAAACAGCCAATCAAATGATCAAAAGATCAGGCAAAACCATTGAAGAACTTGAAGAAAAGTTAAATTTCACAAGGAGTCCTTTGAGTTTTGAAACGGATCTGGAAATTGTTGCCACTACCGAGGTTTTTCAGGAAGAGGTACAAACCCAAAATGTTGTTGCAATCCTTGTTTCTTCCGATCCGGTTTTACAGAAAGAATATATTCTGATTGGTGGTCATTACGACCATTTGGGATTTGGAGGCATCGGCAGTTCAAGCCGGGCGCCTGATACCATTGCCATTCACAAAGGTGCTGACGACAATGCTTCAGGGGTTTCTGCTGTAATAGAATTAGCTGAAAGATTTGCCTCAGAAAGGAAGAACCTGAAAAGAAGCATTGTTTTTATGGCTTTTGGAGCGGAAGAAATGGGGTTACTCGGATCGAAGTATTTCGTTAATAATCCTTTAATAGAACCGGATCAAATCAAGGCCATGTTCAATATCGACATGGTGGGCCGTTTAAATGAAGAACAGTCCCTGCAAATTGGAGGTGCCGGCACCTCTGTAGAGGCTAAAGAGATACTGAATTCTTTTTCATCCGGAAGAGATTTTAACGTTGCACTGTCTGATGAGGGCTATGGTCCGTCTGATCATGCTGCTTTTTACGGAAAAGATATCCCGGTTTTTTTCTTCTCAACCGGAGCACATCTTGACTATCATACGCCTGATGATGTAGTTGATAAAATAAATTTTGAAGGGTTAAAATCACTTACCGACTATATATATGATGTTGTAACCGAGGTAACAAACCGGGATGCACTGTTAACTTTTCAGGAAGCAGGCCCAAAAACAGGTTCATCCAAACGCGGAAGAAGAAAGGGTGTCACACTGGGAATTATGCCCGATTTTGCAGGTAATGTTGATAAGGGATTACGAGCAGATTTTGTTGTACCTGGCCGGCCTGCCGATAAAGGGGGTATGAAGAAGGGAGATATTATTACGGCAATCAATGGCATGACTGTAACCAATATCCATGACTACATGTACCGGCTTGCCAGGCTAAAGGCCGGTCAAACCATTACGGTTAAAGTTAAAAGAGGCGATAAATCCGAAGTTCTTTTAATTCAGTTATAACAAAGCATGAAGAATAAGACTACAATTTACTGGATATTGGCAGTATTAATAACATTTTCTGCTGCATATTACCAAAGGAAAACCGGGCCAACCTATCCTAAAGAGTTTGATATACATATAAATCAATCATCCTATCGTATAAGTTTACTCACCAGTTTTGGTGGTGATGAAAACTGCCCGGTTGAACTTGAAATTCCGGATACAAACGTTCTTGGAAAGATTTTCTTTAAACGGTATCCTACAAATGACGATTGGCAATCAGCCGATTTAAAAAGGGAAGGTGATTTTTTATTGGGTTTTTTGCCTCATCAGCCACCTGCAGGGAAATTAGCCTATTACTTGCAAATTTTTTCTCCGGCCGAAACTATTGATATTGCTAAAGAATCACCCGTTATTATCCGTTTTAAGGGCAGCGTACCAGGAGGAATCCTGGTACCTCATGTATTTTTCATGTTCTTTGCCATGTTGCTATCAAACCTTGCCACATTATTGGCTTTGGGTAAACACAGAAGATTCCGGTTCTATGGAAACATAACACTGGTCGCATTGTTTATTGGCGGCTTAATTTTGGGTCCGATGGTCCAGTACCATGCTTTTGGCGATGCCTGGACAGGCATACCCTTTGGCTGGGATTTAACGGATAACAAAACCCTGATCAGTTTTTTGGTCTGGCTTATGGCTGTTATCGCCAACCGGAAGACAGAAAGACCCGCATTTACCATTCTTGCAGGAGTTGTCTTGCTTCTAATCTATTCCATTCCTCACAGCATGTTTGGTTCCGAGTTTGATTATACTACCGGAGAAGTTATTCAAGGGTTTATACACTTGTTTTAAAAAGAAAGAGGATGTCCATTGGCATCCTCATTCTTCCGGCATAAAATCATTTGCTACTCATCACCTTCTTCTTCAGCAGCTTCTTCAACTTCTTCAGCAGGTGTTTCCTCTGCAGCTTCTGTTGTGTCAACTTCTTCCATAACTTCAACAGCTTCTTCCACAGCTTCTATTGCTTCACCTTCTACTTCTTCAGCTTTATCAGCCCCACCCTTGCAGCCATAAAACCCTATGAAACAAAAGGTTGCAAATGCCAAGATTAACAGACGCAATTTTTTCATTTTGTGTAAAGTTTAAACAGGTTTATAATTATCTACAAATTTAATAAAGAAAAGAGAAGTTTAATAAAAATATTCCACTTTTTTGTTATCCAATAAGTTGTGAAGAATGATTTACCAGGATAATGTGTACATTATTATATTCAGTTGGAATCAAGAGTTTAAAATTTTTCTCTAATTTTATACCGTGCAGCACATTAACTTTTGATTCGTCTTTAGGTTGAATACAATGAATGAGAGAGATACGGTTTATCAGAACATCCATCAGAATATTATTGATGGATGTCTGAGGGGTGACCAAAAAGCACAATTTCAATTGTATAAGCTTTACTATAAAGCAATGTATAACACTAGTTTAAGGATTGTAAATGACAGCATGGAGGCCGAAGATATTATGCAGGAATCGTTCTTGTCAGCTTTTGAAAAAATTGAAACTTATGAGGGAAAAGTAAGTTTTGGAGCCTGGCTTAAGAGGATTGTGATCAACGACTCCCTTGATGTCCTGAAGAAAAAGAAAGTGCAATTTGAAACCATTGATGATCTTGCTTTAAATATTGAAAATGAGAATGAAACTCATGGTAAGGAAGATATTAATGTAAAAATTGATGATGTGAGGGAAGCGATAAATCAATTACCAGATGGATACAGAGTGGTTTTATCTCTCTATTTACTTGAAGGTTATGATCATGAAGAAATAGGTGAAATATTGGGTATTTCAAGTTCAACTTCAAGATCACAATATACCCGGGCAAAGCAAAAGCTTTTCGAACAACTAAAAAAAGCAAATTAAAATATAATGAACAATCTGGAAAAATATCTTTTTGAGAACAGAGAGGCGCTGGATGCTGCAGAACCCCGTTCAGGTCATTTCGACCGGTTCGCTGACAAAATGGAACAACAGCATCGTAAAAGCAGGATCATTTCATTACCCTATCTGCTGAAGGCTGCCTCTGTTGTTATCCTTGTTGTGTTGTCCTCCCTTTGGGCTTATGACAATCTGATCAGGAGCTCATCTTCTTCCAGAGGATTATCACTCGGAGATGTGTCACCCGAATATAAAGAAGTTGAACTATATTATACTTCAATGGTTAATTTAAAATATAATGAACTTGACCAGATGGATTTTGAATCGGACAGCCTCCAAAAGAAAATGCTGCTTAATGAACTGGCTGATATGGACTTAATTTACAACAATCTGAAAGAGGAACTCCGGACAAATCCAAATGATGAAAGAATTATTAATGCAATGATAGAACATTATCAGTTGAAACTGGAAGTAATGAATCATATTCTGCATCAACTAAAACAGATACATAATGAAACTCTCATAAACAAAATAAATTATGAAAGCACAGAAATTTAAATTCGGGATTTTATTCATCTTTATTGTTGCATTCGGTCTTAAAACCGCTTATACAATACAAGATGAATTCACAAAAAAGTATCACGAAGAATTTGATACAAACAAAAACACTGAATTGATAATCCAAAACAAGTTCGGTGAAGTCGATATTAAGGATTGGGACAAAAACCTTGTCGAAATTGATGTAGTTATAACGGTTGAACATCCCGATAAGGAGAGGGCTGAAAGGATATTAAGTATGTTCAGTGTGGAAATCAGCCAGGAAGGCAATACCATAAAAGCTATAACTAAAATAGATGAGAAGTTCCATAGAATGAACCGGTCATGGGGAAACAAAGGAAAACGATTTAGCATCGACTATACAGTGAATATGCCAAAAGATCTCAAGCTGGATCTTAGTAATAAATATGGCAATACATTTATTAATGAGCTCACCGGAGAAGTTTCGATCGAAATAAAATACGGGAATTTAAAAGCCAATAAAATTCTGAGAAGTAATACCAAACCCTTAAGTAAATTGACCCTTGGCTATGGGAAGGCAACCATCGAAGAGGCAAATTGGTTAAAACTGGATGTTAAGTATTGTAAAGGAAAAGGAGTTGAAATAAGCAAATGTAAAGCCCTCGTTATTGTAAGTAAATATTCTAACATTTATGTTAATGAAGGAAGTTCCATTGTTGCCGAATCAAAATATGATGATTACGAGATTGGCCATGTAACCAATTTTGTATGCGAGAGTGGCTATACTTCATACAAATTCGAACAAATCGATAAAAAATTCGATCTGACCACAAAGTATGGAAGTGTTAAGGTTGGATACATACCCAAGGACTTTGAAAGTATAAAAATCAGTAACGAATACGGGGGAATTACCCTTGGCATTGACGAAAATGCTTCCTATTATCTAAAGGGAGAAGCGAAATATGGGAAAATCCAACACCCGGAAAGTGGGAAGCTTAGCCGGATTATCGAAAATACTTCATCCTCTGTTGACGGAATTATTGGCAGTGAAGAAAGTCCGAAGGCTAAAGTTAATATCTGGACTAAATACGGATCGGTGAAGTTATATGATTAAGATAATTTCAGTTTTAAGAAAAGATGTGAGTTCATAGCTCCCTTTTTTTTTATGTATCGGAATTTACTCTCCGCCTCCCGAAAGCTTTCGGGATGGCGGATCATGAGATCGCCCCGCCCAGTCGGGGCTAAGTTCAAAAATTTCCCTTATCATATGGGTGATT
>DAOVQI010000109.1 GCA_030628785.1 Bacteroidota bacterium | reverse complement strand
GTTTGGCCTTGATGCTGTTGTACTGCTTCATCAAAGGCGTATTGGCATATTTTGTTGAATTGGCCAATTTGATCTTGTAGATATTAGTATTTGACTGATCCCGATATTCATCGGTGGGTAGTAAAGATACGACTATTCCTAAGGGGATAAAAGGATAGTTTATTTCTTGTTAAAAAAAATGATTAGTTACAAATACTATATGGAATATTTCATAAAGTTATGATGTGCGATATCGTAAATGTAAAGTTCATTTCCGTACAATAATAAAAAATCAATCTAAATAAGAAAAACAGATAAAGAACTAAATAGTAAAAGATTAGAGATTTTGGCACAAAATATGTTTTGAATTCAAAGGCATTCATACTTTTTACAATTTCAATAAATATTAAAGTATGTTTTCATGTAGTGAAATTAAGACGTTCTTTCACAACAATATATCAAAAAACAACCCCCGATTTCGCATAAACCAGGGGTTGAAGTCAACATCTTCTCTCTACCGGCGAGATAAAAAGAAGGATGTAAATGGTAAATATACAAAATTATAGGTAAAAATACAACAGGTTTAAAATAGATTGCTAAATTACTCTTCTGCTTACCTTATTATTTACCCATGTCATTCTCCTTTTAAAATCACCAAAACAAGCAGGATGTTGATAGAGTGCAGGTAGCTTCCGGGCAACCGGAGTTACCTGCATTTCGAAAAAGACCACGAATTGGGAAATTCAGGGTACGGGGATTCCCCCGGGCTGAATAACATTCAGTGGAGTTGTTGTATTCATATGTTTAATAATTAACCCTAGTAATTAATCTAAAATTTCTTTTATGAAAATCAAAGTAAGTATCCTTCTTACGATTCTGTTCCTTTGGGGCTGGCAAATCACACTGGCCCAAGAGAGAACCATTACCGGTACAATTACCGCTGCTGATGATGGCTCAACTTTGCCTGGCGTATCAGTAGTTGTTAAAGGTACAACCACCGGGACTATTACAAATCTGGATGGCCACTATTCAATTAGTGTACCGGTTGATGGAGAAATCCTTGTGTTTTCATTTGTTGGAATGAAAACCGTTGAACTCCCTATTGAAAGCAATACCATTCTGGACCTTGTGATGGAGCCTGATGTTCTGGGTCTGGAAGAAGTAGTTGTTACTGCGGCTGGTATCCGGCGCGAGAAAAAAGCATTGGGCTATTCGGTGGAAAATGTTGATGGAGATCAATTGCAACAAGTTGCAGAACCTGATGCATTAAGGGCGCTACAGGGGAAAATACCGGGAGTTAATATTACCAGTTCCAGTGGTGCACCCGGAAGTTCAACACGTATTACCATCCGGGGGAGCTCTTCTTTGCTTGGTAACAATCAGCCGTTATTTATTGTCGATGGTATTCCGTTTGACAATAGCAGCAATAGTTTATTTTCCGGATTAGGGGATGGTTCTGCATATGGTAGCAGAATTGGAGATCTTGATCCGAATAACATTGAATCAATTACTGTGCTTAAAGGCGCTGCCGCTGCGGCATTGTATGGTTCGAGAGCAGCAAACGGGGTTGTGATAGTAACAACAAAATCAGGCAGTGCCACTGCTTCAGCGAAAGGTATGGAAATCACCTATAATGGTTCTTTTGGAATAGAAAAAATTGCCAATCTTCCCGAATACCAAAACACCTACGGAACTGGTACGAATTTCAATTATCAGCAGGCAAATGGTTCCTGGGGAGCACCTTTTATTGGCACCAGACCTTATGCTACAACTGATTCCATTGCACACTGGTTTGATGGACGCACCGGAATGGAAAATTATTGGGGAACCAACGTTCCCTACAGGACATATCCGGATAATGTAAAGAATTTATTTGAGACCGGAGTTGTTATTGATAACTCATTGACTATAAGCAGCGGAGCCGAGAATTCAGCACTTTCCATGACTGTATCACATGTAATTAACGACGGATATGTGCCCACAACAAATTATACAAGAACAAATGTTAGTGTTGGGGGACAGGCCCAATTGGCTAACGGATTCAATGTTGGCGGTTCGGTTTCGTACGTCAGAAGTGGTCAAAAAGCTGTACAAAGTGGTGTGTGAGCATTGGGAAACAGTAATCAATCAGCCTTTGCCAGAGCTTTATATTTAGGAAGAAACTGGGATGTACATGGTCAACCATATCAGAACCCTGTTAATCTTGGAAGCGAATTCATGGTTGGAAGAGGGCAGGCAGATAATCCACTGTGGTCGTATGAAAATGCCGGATTTACCTCAAATACAGACAGGGTGACTGGGAACATGAATCTCGGATACGACGTAACGGATTGGCTGAACCTCAGCTACAAAATAGGTATTGACGCCTATAATGACAGGCAGAAAGATTTCATCAGGCCTGGATCTACCGGAGCACAGGGCCAGGGAAGAATAACATTATATGATGTATCATGGGAAGAAATCGAATCGAACCTTATGTTAACCTTTAATAAGTATTTCGGTGATTGGAATTTAAGAGTAATTGCCGGAAATAATGTGAACCAGAGAACGAGAGATGCACAGGCAATTCAGGGATCCAACTATGTTGTTTTTGATATTGATGACATGGACAACGCAAATGCTGTGGTTCCTATAGGTGGACGTTATTCACAAAGGAGGATTTTGGGTCTTTTTACCGACATCAGTCTTGGCTATAAAGGATGGGCTTATCTGGGCCTTACAGGAAGGAATGACTGGTCATCCACACTGCCAAAAGAAAACAGAAGTTACTTCTATCCGGCTGTAACCGGAACTGTTTTACTTACCAATGCACTAAATATAGAATCTGATCTTTTAAATTTGCTAAAACTGAGAGCAGCGTGGTCGCAGGTTGGTAACGATACAGATCCGTACTTGATCAGGCCCGTATACCTGATAAACAATTTCTATGGCACAACACCCAGACCAACAGCAGAGCTGCCTTTCACACCAACAAGCGGTTCAACATCAGCCGGTGCATCGCTCAGCAACCAGGAAAGAGATCCAAATCTAAAACCAGAACAGACTGAAGAGGTTGAATTTGGAGTGGATGTATTTACTCTCAATAGCAAATTTGGTATTAACTTCACATATTACAAAAGGACTGCCAAAGACCAGATTGCACCTGTTTCGTTACCTGTAAGTACAGGCTTCAGCCAGTTACTTACTAACTTCGGGAAGGTGAAAAATGAAGGTGTGGAACTGGGAGTTCATATTACACCTTTTGAAACTTCTTCAGGATTCCGCTGGAATATCTTCGGAACATTTACTCATAATAAAAATGTGGTTCTTGAGTTAGCTGATGGAGTAGATGAAATCACACTATTAGGTGGAAATGTCGCAGCTCAGTCAAATTATTTTGCCGGACAGGTATCATCTGTATTAAGACCGGGACAGGAATACGGATTGCTGAAAGGATCTGTTAACATGAGAGATCAGGATGGAAATTTGCTGATTGACCCTTCGAACGGACAAATGATTCGCGATCCAAATCCTGCTATTATTGGTAATCCAAATCCAGATTTTACGGTTGGGGTTACGAATACGTTTTCATTTAAGGGTATTCGACTTTCTGCAGTTTTTGACTGGAAAGAAGGAGGAGATCTTTATTCCAACACCGTGTTGTCCATGCTGGGAAGGGGCGTTACTAAATTTAACGAAGAAAGAGAAATGATGAAAATTATCCCGGGAGTATACGGTGATCCGAATACATACGAACCTTTAAGAGATGGTGAAGGAAACAAGATACAGAATACCACCATGGTAGAAACCAATTCTCTGTTTTTCGGTGAAACATTCGCCATTAATTCGGCGAATGAATGGTCCGTGTTTGATGCAACGGTTTACCGGCTGAGAGAAATAACCCTGGCTTATGACCTGCCAACATCATTCCTCGAAAAAACGCCATTTGGCCGGGCATCTATTTCCCTTACAGGCAGGAACCTGTGGTTTTGGGCTCCTCATTTTCCAAAATATACCAATTACGATCCCGAGATCAATCAATACAGTAACTCCAATGTACAGGGCATAGAATACAGTACAACACCCTCTACCAGAAGGTTCACACTCAATATTAGCTTAAAATTTTAACTCTATAAAATGATGAAAAAGATGAAAACAAAATATTTTGTATCAATTTTACTTATATTGGTACTTATCCTGTTTAACAGTTGTGAAGATTACCTTGACATAAATGACGATCCGAATAACCCAACGGAGGTTCCGGTAAGTCAACTGTTAGCAACCGTTGAAGTGGATCTGGCAGGTTCAATGGGGGCATCAGTAGGAGGTTTATCAGGATACACTTCTGCAATGGTGCACCAAATGTTTCAGAGAGGTAACACTCATCAGTTTTACGATCTTCAGGGAACGGATTTTGAAGTACAGACCCCCTGGAATATAATGTACTCAAGACTTTTAACTGATATACGTCAGATTATCAATCTGGGAACCCAAGACGAGGGTAATGAAGACTGGCACTATGTTGGAATATCCCAAATTATCAAAGCCTACACATTCAGTGTTCTTGTCGATATATGGGGAGATGTGCCCTTTTCTGAAGCCAATTTCGGATCTGAAGTTCGTATGCCTGAATACGACAATGGCGATAATATCTATCCGCAATTATTCACCCTGGTTGACGAAGGCATAACAAATCTTCAGAAAACATCGAACCTTTCGCCAGGTGCCGATGACATAATTTACCAGGGGAATCTTAGCCTGTGGATCAAATTCGCCAGGACTCTCAAGCTGAAAATGTACAACCAAATAAGGCTTGTACAGGATGTTTCTGCTGAGATAAATGCCCTTCTGGCTGATGAAAGCCAACTGATCGGCTCCGGTGATGATTTTGAATTTCCTTATGGTGCATCACTCGCGCCAATGAACAGAAATCCGGCTTATCAGCAGGAATATACACCGGGAGCAGCATATTTTTATATCAACCCTTATTTTTACGAAATCATGACCGGGCAAAACACTTTTTTCCCGGTAGAAGGAAACCCGTATTCGGGTATTACTGATCCCAGGGTGCCATATTATTTTTATAACCAACTAGCTCCGGGGCAAGCAGCAGAAAATCCGGTTGCTTATCGAAATGGAGATTTCGTATCTGTTTATATGTTCTCATATAATATTGATCCGAATGAAGGATTTGACCAGGCTTCTTCGCAGACCATTGCAGGACTTTATCCAATAGGAGGCAGGTACGATGACGGAAACGGAGGAATCGCCAGTTTCAATGGTGCTGGTGATACACCGCAACGGATGCTAACTTATTTTTCAAGGTTGTACACACAGGCTGAACTTGCTCTGGTCGGAATTACTTCCCAAAATGACTCTCTATTGTTAGCTCAGGCCATACAGGCTTCTTTTGACAAGGTCAATGAGGTAGCTTTTACTGCCGGTGCACCTGCAATTGCTCAAGGTGATATTGAGAGTTACATAAATTCAGTAATGTCGTTATACAATAGTGCAGATAATGAGGGCAAACTTCTTCATATCATGACACAAAAGTGGATTGCAAGTTTCGGTTTTGGCATCGATGCTTACAATGATTACCGGCGTACAGGATATCCTGTGTTACATGATGGTAATACTGACAACATTGATATAACAGTAAGGACCAGAGAATTCCCGCTTTCATATCCATGGAAAACAAATGACCTGCAAGTAAATGAGAATGCCCCGGCCCAGAAAAACATAACAACGTTCAATGTATTCTGGGATGCTAACTAGTAACCTTAAAAACTAAAAAGAAATGAAAAAAATTAAATATTTATTACCAATTATTGGCATAATTTTAGCCTTTCAATCGTGCGAAGACGAGGATAAAATACGGTTTCCTGAGTTTCAGGAAGCTGCCAATGTCAGGATTCAGGTGAGCGAGGACTACTCTTTTCTGGATGCAAGTGATATTCCCAATGCAAAGTTTGTATATTCAATATTTTCTGAAAATACGAACATCGAAACGGTTATCATAAGTGGCGAATATTACAACTTGAAGAATGACACCATTTATGAAAGAAGAGAAATAATCAGATACACACAGGCAGATTTTGATGCAAATAACGGGTCTATCTATGATGAAGAGTTTACAACTCAGTTTCTTGCAGAAAAGTTTGGTTTACCAAATGGAGTCAGCGACTTAAGTGGGGGTGATCTTTTCAATTTCGATAACATTACCACTCTAACAAATGGCATGCAGTTTCCTGATACGATACTTTCAGAAACTCCATATGAAACAGTTAATGTGACACCCAATATTATGCAAAGTGCGGCAACTACTAGCTTTACTGCCACGTTTTTCACTTTTGTTGGATGCTCTTCAAATCTTGAGGGAACCTACACTACCATTACCAACGCTCAATCAACGGATGGCTGTTGTCTTGATCCTGTTGTTGTTGAAAGTGTGGTTACATTTACCAGAACCGGCCCTGTAAATTACCAGGTTACAAATTTTGCTGCTGGCACCTACGCGTATTGGTATTGTGATCCTTATGGTTTATGTTCTGATATATTCGACGGCTTACCTGCTGATCTGCTTGATATCTGTGACAATGTTCAATTAACTGCTGGATATTGGGGTAGTAGTGGAACCGGAACAGTTGACCCGGTAACCGGCGTAATAACTATTGCCTGGGGAAATGTGTTTGGCGATGCAGGTGTTACTGTTTATACGCCTCAATAGGCAAAGTATTACAATAACCAAATTTTAGTTATAACAAATGGTTATTCTATTTAGTAACAATATAATAAATGCAATAAATATGAAAAAAGTTAAAAACTTAATATTAACAACAGTTATCTTAACACTGTTGGGCTCCTGTGTTGATGATTTCCAGGATGCTAATCCGCCAAGACCCTTAGACGGACCATATTTCTCATTGAGTGCGAGCGGAGATGTATTGGAAACCCCCGAAAATGGTAATTTCATTGGTGCTGATCAGACCATTGTTTTTACCCTGCATGTAATAAATTGCCAGGGAGGCATTGATTCGGTGGGTGTTACGGCTAATGAAGAAGATCTCGGTACTGCTGTAGTCAATGAAACTTCTCTTAGTGCAGTAAAGGGCAAAATCCAGGGTGAAATTACGGTTAACTACACGACTGTATCACAAGTTCTGGAAGAAACCGATCTTGAAATTGATGTAATACTGTACGACGGGCAACAGGAAATAGACTGGTTTGGCCGAACTATAGATTACAGAAAATCAGCAACCGAATCTTATGAAGTTACTTTAGTTGTTTGTACATCTACAGGTCTTGCAGGCGAATACAATTCTGTTGCTGATGGTTATTTTGGTGACGGAAGCGGAGGACCTGATGCAGCTTATTCTGATCTGCAAGCCGAAATAATAATAACTGAGATACGGCCCGGTTTATACCTTATTGATGATATGAGTTTTGGTCTCTACCCTCAGTTGTATGGCGATCAAGCAGTACCAGGCCGTGTTGACTTATGTGGCGATGAGATCAGCGACAAGGGAGATACGGATCATTATGGTGATCCATTTACCATTTCAGGCACATTGAATGGTGATGGCACAGTGAACCTGACCTGGCAAAATACTTATGGTGACAGAGGCACGGTTGTATTGACACCACAGTAATAATAATTTAATCTGATAAAGACTTTATCCTTAATCTCCACCATTCTTAAATGGCGGGGATTTTTTTGTTAAATCTCAAACTGAATACGCAATGCCTGACTAAGGGGGTGTATCAAAACACAAAGTGAAAGGAACAAGTTCAAAATGAAGACATAAAAACCTTAGCCTTAGCCCTTGCCCTGTGAAATAGTGGCGGAGCCACTACTGCGGAGCAGTATTTCACAGGGTGAACCTTAGCCTTTTATAAGATAAGTTTTATTACATACACATAACTTATTGTAAATCAATAAGCAATTTTGAAATTACGATACGTTATTCTATATTTGAAAACTTTTGATTAACTAATTAAATCGATAAATATGAAAAAAGTACTTATCCTGGGAGCCGGAATGGTTGTCAAACCCATTGTAGAGCATTTGCTCGATAAAGGCATACATGTCACCGTAGCTACCCGTACAAAATCCAAAGCCGACACAATGATCAAGGACCATCCGAACGGAATTTCAATGGCCTGGACGGTCGATGATCAGGAAACACTGGACGGTCTGGTTGCACAGCATGATTTAACGGTTAGTTTACTCCCCTATGCCTATCATGTTATGGTTGCCAAATTGTGTTTAAAGCATAAGAAAAACATGGTAACTACTTCTTATGTTAAACCCGAAATGCAGGCATTGGATAAGGAAGCAAAGAAAGCAGGGATCATCATATTGAATGAAATTGGACTTGATCCGGGTATTGATCATATGTCCGCCATGCGTATTATTGATTATGTTCATAATAAAGACGGTAATATTGAGGAATTTTACTCGATTACGGGTGCTCTTCCTGCTCCTGAAGCAGCAGATAATCCGTTTAAATATAAATTTTCATGGAGTCCGAAAGGGGTAGTTTTAGCCGGAAATAATGACGGAAGATATTTGAAAAACGGGGAAGAGGTATATATCCCTACAGAGGATCTGTTTAAAGATATCTTTACCCTGGATTTTCCTCAAATCGGCGAGTTGGATGTCTATCCCAATCGTGATTCGATCGATTATATTGATATTTATAATATTCCTGAAACAAAAACCATGTACCGTGGAACGTTCAGGCATAAAGGCTGGTGTGAGACGATGGACGCCATGAAAGCTCTGCATTTAATAACCGG
>DAOVQI010000233.1 GCA_030628785.1 Bacteroidota bacterium | reverse complement strand
ATTGAGACTTGGTTTTTGGGATGTATTTAGAAATTAGGTCAATTAGGTTAATTAGATTAATATAATTCTTCTTTATTTTCTTTTTTTCCTTAGCCTTAGCCTCAGCCTTATTCCACAATCATTCAAATTTAGTAGTTTCATTTGAATAGTATTAACCTTTTTAATTACTTTGCGAAGCTATGTTCTTTAAGTCCTTACCTTTCCCTGATTTGCCACTGCTTCCATTGCTTTTTTAACTTTTTCAGGATTACCCAGGTAAAAACTCTTAACGGGTTTTAAAAAGTCGTCCAATTCATAGATGAGAGGCAGTCCGGTGGGGATATTTAGTTTCAGAATTTCCTCATCGGAAATATTATCCAGGTGTTTCACCAGGGCCCTGAGGCTGTTACCGTGAGCGGCAATAATAATATTTCTATTGCTTTTAATGGCCGGTACAACTTCGTTGAACCAATAGGGTAAAAACCTTTCGACAGTATCTTTCAGGCATTCGGTTAATGGCAGGTTTTCTGCATTTACATCGTCATACAATGGATCATTACCCGGAAACCTGTCATCATTTTTCTCGAGTGCTGGAGGAGCAATATTGTAACTTCTGCGCCAGATAAGAACCTGTTCCTCTCCGTGTTTTGAAGCTGTTTCTGATTTATTCAAACCCTGAAGTGCACCATAATGTCTCTCGTTTAATCGCCAGGATCTCTTAACCGGTATATTTTCAAGGCCCATTTCCTTAAGGGTGATTTCCAGTGTTTTGTTGGCTCTTTTCAGAACAGATGTAAATGCGAGATCAAAAACGAAACCTTCATTTTTAAGCGCATTACCGGCTTCAGCAGCTTCCTCTCTTCCCTTATCGGTAAGGTCAACGTCTGTCCATCCGGTAAAACGGTTTTCCTTGTTCCAGATGCTTTCACCGTGCCGTAATAACACGATCTTGTACATGATCTGATTAGTTCGGTTTGTTAATAGTCATAGGGTATTTCCCCTTTTTTAAATAATATACCAGAAAAACAAATCCCAGTAAAACAAGCGGAATGCTTAATAATTGTCCCATATTAAGTGTCATTCCGGCTTCAAAACCTACCTGGTCTTCTTTGATGAATTCGATAAAAAACCTAACGGTAAAAACAAGTATGAGAAAAAGACTGCTTAACAATCCACTTCTGACTTTTCCTCCATTTTTCATGTAAATGAAGTATAACAGGACAAAGATCAGGAAATACGAAAGTCCTTCATATATCTGTGTAGGGTGTTTGGGAATGGTTTCTCCATTTCGCAGGAAAATAAATCCCCAGGGAAGATTGGTTTCGATTCCGTATATTTCAGAATTCATCAGGTTTCCAATGCGGATAAAAAGCGCCGACAATGCCACCACCACAACGACCCTGTCAAGGGTCCACAGAAAAGGCATTTTTGTTTTTCGTACGAATAGAAACATTGCGACAGGGATACCTATAGCCGTTCCGTGACTTGCAAGACCACCTTTCCAGATTTTAAGAATTTCAACGGGATTACTTAAATACCACGAGGGTTCATAAAAAAAGCAATGTCCCAGACGAGCCCCAATGATAGTTCCCAGAGCCATATATATAACTAATTTATCGAGTACCTCAATGGATATTTTTTCTTTCTTAAAAAATTTAAACAAAATCAGGTAACTAAAGAAGAATGCCGAAGCATATAATAAACCGTACCAGCGAATGGCAAATTTCCCAATTCTGACAATTTCCGGATTTACATCCCAGTTAATATAATCTAAAAACATCTGAATAAAATTTTGAAATTCCAAAGCTACTAAATAATCCTTAATGTAAGCATCGTCACTGTTCCATATTTATAAGTTCATATCCAAATGGTGACTTAAGTTGCAGGTTACAGGTTACAAGTTTCGGGTTAAAGGATGTCTATGCCTGAATAGCGTTGACTTTTCATTAAGAATAAGCGTAATGATTTTATGAATTAACCGGGTAATCTTTGTATGTTTGTAGATTATTAAAATTTGGTCGACAATCTTGATGAAACAGGCATTACAGGGATTAATCCTTCTTATTTTGGCCCTCCTTTATTTCCAGTGTGCCAGGGTTGGGACACCAACCGGTGGTGAGAAAGATATAAGCCCCCCAAGGGTTAAAAAAAGTATTCCGGAAAATTATTCAATACATTTTGAAGGAGATAAAATTGAAATTAATTTTAACGAATTTTTCCGGTTAAAAGAATTGGACCAGAAGCTTGTTGTTTCACCCCCATTGGTAGAAAAACCTGAAATACTCCCCAAAGGAAAAACATTGGTTATTGATCTGAAAAATAATGAACTCAGGGAAAATACCACTTATACCTTTAATTTTTCTGATGCGATTGTAGATAATAATGAAGGGAACGCGATTGAAAATTTTGAATTTGTATTTTCAACCGGAAACACAATTGATTCTCTTTCAGTGACAGGAACGATTATCCGGGCGTTTGATCTTCAACCGGAAGAAGATGTTTTTGTCATGTTGTATGAAAATTTGAATGATTCGGCGCCAATTATAGAATTCCCTGCTTACATAGCAAAAGCGGATGACGAAGGGAAATTCAGGGTAAACAATATAAAAGCGGATACGTTCAGGGTTATTGGGCTGAAAGATATGAATCTGAATTATAAATTTGATCTTGCGGGAGAACCCATAGCTTTTATGGACTCATTGTTGTTTATTGGAATGGGAAAGAAGACCGAATTGGTAAGAGTTGATACAACGCAAACAGGAAAAGCATTAATAAAACCCCCGAATATCAAACTCTATTTATTCACTGAAGAGGAGGAAGAACAATACTTGAAAAGCTCGGAAAGACCCAGCTCTTATCAAATCATATTCATTTTTAACAAGCCCCTGACCACTGAATTAATTGTGAATCCGGTTGATTTTTCTCCACCAGATGATTGGTATCTGAAGGAAGATTATCAGAATGTAGATACTATAAGTTATTGGATTAAAGATTCGACCATAGCCAATGCTGAAGTTCTTACCGCAGAACTAATTTATCCGGTAAAGGATTCTACGGGTGTTTTTAAACCATATTCCGATACGGTAACCCTACGGTATTCCAAGCCGGTAAAAGCGAGAAGAAAAAGGAGACAAGAAACAGAGGAAGAAGAACAGCTTTTAAAACTGGGTATTAATGTAACCCGTGGCAGCAAGCTGGATTTAAACGGCAATATTTTAATTGAAAGCCCGACACCTGTTTTAAATATTGATACATCGATGATAAATATCCTGGAAATTGAAGATACAGTTGAGATCGAACAGGAGTATCGTTTTTTTATTGATTCAATCCGAATACGGAAGTTTTGGATACGGCTTCCATGGGAAGAAAACTCCTCCTATAAAATATGGATAGAACCAGGGGCTTTTGAGGATATATATGGTATTAAAAATGACACGGTAATAATACCCTTCAGAACAAAAAAGATGGATTTTTATGGAAATTTAATTGTATCGGTTCAAAATGTTGAAACCGGGGTGATTGTTCAATTGTTGGATGAAAAAAATAATAAACTAAAAGAGGAACACATTGAAAACGATAAGGTAGTCAAGTTCACCTATTTATATCCAAAGAAATATAAACTGAAGGTAATATTTGATAAAAATAAGAACGGGATATGGGATACCGGAAATTATCTTAAAAAGATCCAACCGGAAAAAGTCTTGTTTTATTCGAAAGAAATAGATATACGGGCGAATTGGGATCTGGAAATTGACTGGGATATTGAAGCAAAAAATAAAAAGTAATTCTTTGGAAAAATTCAATCTATTGAGGATAAAATTGGGAAAGTTAATTCGTAAATCTTTATACATTTGTCAATTAAGCGGATTAAAATCAACTTTAAAATGAACACAACACGCACTAACAGTTTTAGATCCGTTCCTGTTTTTCTTGCCTTTTTATGTATGGGCTTTGGAGATGCTGTAGGACCTTTTGTCGGGCTGGCCAAAGAACATTTTCAGTTATCCAATTTTATGGCAACCCTAATTCAGTTTGTTGGGTTTATGATGTTTTTTATTATTTCTATTCCAATGGGAATATATCAGGATAAGAAAAATAAAAAACATGTATTGGGTTTGGGCTTGATTGTTGCCCTTATAGGGCTTGTTATTCCAATATTCAAAGGGTTGGAATCGTATGCTTTTTTTCTGTTAGCGGTTCTGTTATTAGGTGGTGGGGCAGCTATTCTTCAGGTTGCGGGCAATCCAATAATGCGCGATGTATCGCCGGAAGGAAAATACTCAAGGAATCTCTCATTTGGACAATTTGTGAAAGCAATAGGGTCTTTATCTGGTCCGATCATCCCCGTTATAGCTGCGAGATGGCTCGGTGCCGGATGGGAGGTTATTTTCCCCATATATTCCATAGCATTGTTGATCACTCTTATTATACTTAGTTTAACGAAAATTGATGAGAAAAAGGAAGAAGGGGCAAGTCCGGTTACATTTGCCTCTAGTTTCAATCTCCTGGGGAATGGGTATGTAGCCATGATGGTTCTTGGTATTTTCATTTATGTTGGTGCAGAACAATGTGTGAGTTCCGGAATACCGTTGTTCCTGAATGAAAAGTTCGGTATTGATATTGAAAGCCTCGGGGTAGCAGGAACGGGTTTGTTCTTTTTTACATTAATGATTGGAAGATTTTTAGGCGGGTTAATTTTAAACTGGATGTCGGCAAAATCTTTTCTGGTTACAACGGTACTCTTTTCCTTTCTGGGAATTATTGGATTATTAGCAGGCCCTCAGGCAATTGTTGTTGTTAGCATTTTGCTTATTGGGTTGAGCTTTGCCAATATCTTTCCATTGATCTTTTCCATAACGGTAGATCGTATGCCGGAACGCACAAATGAGCTCTCAGGGCTTATGGTTACCGCCATTGTGGGTGGTGCCATCCTGCCACTCATTATGGGAAAACTTGCCGATGTTTCTAACATTACCATTGGCTTATTAGTGCCCCTGGCAGGAATGTTATACATTGCTTATGTTGCACTTCGTACTATAAAAATAAAATAATAAAAAAATTAACGAATGAAAGAAATTGCGATAGGAATTGATATTGGAGCGACCAATACTGTTTTAGGAATAGTTGACCGGGAAGGAAATATTCTGGCAGAGAATGATGTGAGTACAAAAGAATTCCCTGATGTAAATGATTTTATCGATGTGCTCCACAAGACCATTCAGGAGACTCTGACAACCCTGAAGGAGCAGATTAAACCAATGGGGATCGGAATTGGTGCTCCCAATGCAAATTATTACCGTGGTACCATCGAGCACGCACCAAATTTAGCTTGGAAGGGAATTATTCCATTAAAAGAAATGATGGAAAAATATTTTGAATTTCCTTTAGTTATAACCAATGATGCAAATGCTACTGCTATGGGAGAAATGATTTATGGTGGCGCAAAAAAGATGAAAAACTTTATTGTTTATACACTGGGTACAGGTTTGGGAAGTGGTATTGTTATTAATGGGGAAGTTCTTTATGGATACAGTGGTTTTGCAGGAGAGATCGGACATATTATTATGGTTCCCGGTGGTCGTGATTGTGGCTGTGGTCGTAAAGGATGCCTTGAAAATTATGTATCTGCAACGGGTATTTGCAGAACAGTGCTGGAATTACTGGGAGAAAGAAGGGAAAAAAGCGAATTGCGGAAAATCAATTTTGAGGATTTAACCTCAAAAAAAATTGCAGAAGCTGCTGAAAGAGGAGATAATATTGCGAAGGAAGCATTTGATAAAACAGCCCGCATGTTGGCTTTGTCAAT
>DAOVQI010000235.1 GCA_030628785.1 Bacteroidota bacterium | reverse complement strand
GTCCAGTTAATCATATGCATGATCTCAATGATTTTTGTTTTGGAGGTAAATGCATCGACATACAATTTTACAATTTGATCATCATCTTCAATAGGTTGAGGAAGGTTAATCCATTTTAAAACTATCCCATCCCTTTTTTCCCTTTGCTTCCAGGCATTGATCATATTGGGATAATCTTGTTTGGTGAGCACTACTTCATCTCCCTTTTTGAGGTCCAACCCAAAAATAATCGTTTCCAGTGCCTCGGTTGTGTTTCTTTGAATGGCAATTTCTTCAGGTGAACATCCGGCAAGTTCTGCCAGTGATTTTCGAACCGTTTCTCTGCCTTCTCCAACTACATGCCACATATAATATGCGGGGCCTTCATTGCTGATCCTGTTATAGGTTTCGAAAGCATCCTGAACAACTTTGGGCTGAGGACAGACACCACCATTATTTAAATTCATGATATTTGACGAAGCGGTAAATGATTGTTGTACCCAGTACCAAAAATCTTCATCCCTGGCAGCCGTACCGGGTGGTAAGAGGGAAATCCTGTTAAAGGCTTCTTCCGCTTTTTTCCCGTAAGAACTTTTAAAAATCGAGCTGAAAGCTAAAGTTCCTGCTGCGGCTAAAGAGCTTGTTAAAAATTTTCTCCGATTTGTTTTCATGCTGAAAAATTTAGTTAGATTGTATAAAGTTATTAAATATCCATTGAAAAAGAAAACAGGGAAAAATCTTTCTATATTATCATCTAAAAAACGAAATCATATTTAACCTGGAAAAAGAGAGTATAATTCCCGGTGTTGTGAAATTCTTTGCAGGAATAAATACTTCAATAATCTGACGTGACCTGAATAGGTTTATGTTTTATGTATCGGAATTTACTCTCCGCCAGGCGGATCATGAGATCGCCCCGATAGCCATCGGGGCTGAGTTCAATGTTTATGGCTTGATAATGGCTAAACATTTTTAAGTAGGCAATCTGTAGACTGCCGACTGCCGACTGTTGACTGCCGACTAATTATTTATGAAACTATGTCCTTTTACTGCATATTGTTATATGAAATAAATATCTTTATGGATTCTTTCAGACGGATTTTTTACACAAATGGATAACATCAGGAATTTTTGCATCATTGCTCATATTGATCACGGAAAAAGCACTTTAGCCGACCGTTTACTGGAAAAAACCAACACTCTTTCTGAGCATGAGTTACAAGACCAGGTATTGGATAATATGGAATTGGAAAGGGAAAGAGGGATTACCATAAAGAGCCATGCCATTCAGATGGAATATCTTTTTGAGGGACAGAAATATTTTTTAAATCTGATTGATACTCCGGGCCATGTTGATTTTTCATACGAAGTTTCCCGTTCAATTGCTGCCTGCGAAGGAGCACTTTTGGTTATTGATGCCAGCCAGGGAATACAAGCACAAACTATCTCAAACCTTTATCTGGCTTTAGAGAACGATCTTGAGATTATTCCGGTTTTGAACAAAATGGATTTGGAAGCTGCACAACCGGAAGAGGTAAAGGATCAGATTGAGGATCTGGTCGGATGCGATAGGGAAGATATTATTGAAGCAAGTGGCAAAACAGGTATGGGTATTGAAAGGATACTGAAGGATGTTGTCGAAAAAGTGCCACCACCTGAAGGGGATAAAATGGCTCCGCTTGAGGCATTGATCTTTGATTCAGTTTATAATTCATACCGTGGAATTCATGCTTATTTCAAAATCCTTAATGGGGGGATCCGCAAGGGAGATTATGTGAAATTTGTGGCAACTGGTAAAAAATATCACGCCGATGAAATCGGTATCTTGAAATTAAAATTGGAACCGCGTGAAGAGTTAGGAACCGGAGATGTTGGTTATATTATTTCAGGTATAAAAACCTCAAAAGAAGTAAAGGTAGGCGACACCATAACTCATGTGGAAAACCCATGTGCCGGGGCAATTGCAGGATTTAAAGATGTAAAACCCATGGTTTTTGCGGGTATCTATCCCGTTGATGCGGATGATTATGAGGAATTGCGGAATTCGATGGAGAAATTACAGTTAAATGATGCCTCTCTTTCATATGAACCCGAATCCTCTGCAGCACTGGGTTTTGGATTCAGGTGTGGTTTCCTGGGCCTTCTCCATATGGAAATTATTCAGGAACGCCTCGACAGGGAATTTAATATGAATGTAATAACCACCGTTCCCAATGTTTCATATAAAGTGTATACCCAAAAAGCTGAAGTACTCGAAATTCATAATCCGTCAGGTTTACCAGCGCCTAATTATATAAACCGTATTGAAGAACCATACATAACCGCCCAGATCATATCTAAATCCGGTTTCATAGGACAGATTATGAAACTTTGTATTGACAAGCGGGGCACATTAAAAAACCAGGTATATCTTACAAGCGATCGTGTTGAAGTAACTTTCGAAATGCCTTTGGCAGAAATAGTCTTTGATTTTTATGATAAGCTCAAAAGTATCTCAAAAGGATATGCCTCTTTTGATTATTATCAATCAAGCTACCAGACCGCGACCCTGGTCCGTCTGGATATTTTGTTAAACCATGAAATGGTTGATGCATTATCCACTTTGATTCATAAAGATAATGCCTATGGCTTTGGGCGCAGGATATGTGGAAAACTGAAAGATCTTATTCCGCGTCAACAGTTTGATGTTGCCATTCAGGCTGCAATCGGGTCGAAGATCATTGCCCGGGAAACGGTGAAAGCCCTACGGAAGGATGTTACAGCCAAGTGTTATGGTGGGGATATAACCCGGAAAAGAAAATTATTGGAAAAACAAAAGAAAGGTAAAAAAAGAATGCGCCAGGTAGGCAATGTGGAAGTACCACAGCAGGCTTTCCTGGCTGTTCTAAAGCTCGATTAAGTGAAAGGACTACTATTTTTAATGGCTAACTTATGAATTTACTTTTAAGTTAATGATTAGTGTGTTGAGAGGGAAAGAAATATAATGTTATAAGTTATATGTTAATTGTTATAAGTTAATAAAACTGTTATGATAAAATTTTGTATACGTGTGATATTGAGATATATATTTAAAGCATGATACTATGGTTAATCTAATGCACACCCTAAATCAAATACCAAATTTCTGTTTAATATTTATTCATTACCATATTAATTAAACGCTATACTAGTTCGTTCTTTAAATAACATATAAATTAAAAAAAAAATCTAATTGCTCTAATTTCTAATTGACCTAAAAAATACCCAAATTCCCAATAACCCAATTGGGACTTGATTTTTGGAATTTATTTAGAAATTAGGTCAATTAGGTTAATTAGATTAATTAAATTTCTGACAATAATATGTTTCATTAGGATTATAGTATGCTTATAACGTATAACTTATAACCTATAACAAATAACAATTAACCAGAATTTTAAAAGAGACACTTAAAAACTGATTGATTACACTTTTTATATTATTATCTTTTTGTTTAACAAAAAAAAATACATCATGAAAAAAATTATACGATTTACCT
Source organism: Bacteroidota bacterium (assembly GCA_030628785.1). GTDB lineage: Bacteria > Bacteroidota > Bacteroidia > Bacteroidales > VadinHA17 > CAZEWS01. The sequence goes on along the minus strand of DAOVQI010000235.1, from coordinate 2,241 downwards.
TGTTTCTTGTTTTTGTTTTTGCACCTGTGATCACCATTCTGGCACAGGACTGCACCTTTTATTTCCCAACGAAAGAAGGTACGGTTATTAAGACCGATTACTTTGATAAGAAAGGAAAGCTTACCAGCATTACAACTCAAAAAGTATTGAAAAAAGAATCTTTTCCGGGTGGATTGTCGGTTACGGTTGAAACCCAGACAGAAATCCCTGGTGAAGATGTTGAACTCCCAAGCAAGGAAATAACCCTTACCTGCAAAGAGGGTAAATTTTATGTCGATATGGATAATTACATGGGGGATGTGAACATGGAGGCTTATGAAAACATGGACATAATTATTGAGAGTGAAAATGTCACCATCCCGCGAAATCCAAAAGCAGGTGATCTTTTGGGTGATGGGAGTATCACCATGACTATAAAAAATGAAGATATTACCTTAATCACCATAACCGTTAAAATTCATAACAGGAAAGTAGAAGCAATTGAAAAAGTTACAACTCCTGCCGGAACCTTTGAATGCTTTAAGATTTCGTACGATATCGAGACCAAAATGTTACTTACCATAAAGGCTAAAGCTGCTGAATGGTACTCAAAGGATGTGGGTTTGGTAAAAAGCGAATCCTATAATAAAAAAGGAAAACTAAGAGGCTCCTCCTTGCTTTCAAGTATTTCGAACTAACCACATACACCTGATTGATACGCTTGCCTGCCTTGGTAGAATTACGGTACCAGGTTCTATAACTATGTACTGAGGAAGCAGCATGTAATGCAGTCAGGGTCTGATTCAAAGTCAGGCCCTGACTATTTTTCATTTTTGCCCTTTCCAATATGTAGTCGCAAAATGTGATACCCAATTAGTTAATTACTAATTTTACAACAATCTAAAAGCAAAAGAATGGCAAAAAAAGACGCTTAATTAATGATCCCTGATGAAGTGATAATGAATAAAATTCATCTGATCAGAGGTAAGAAAGTGATGTTAGACAGAGATTTAGCCGAATTATACGACGTAGATACAAAGGTCTTAAAACAAACTGTAAGACGTAATATAAAACGTTTTCCTGAAGATTTTATGTTTGAAATGTCAACTGAAGAGCTACAAAATTGGAGGTCACAATTTGTGACCTCCAATTCAGATAGAATGGGATTACGATATCCACCTTTCTGCTTTACTGAACATGGTGTAGTGATGCTGGCTAGTGTTTTAAATAGCGAAAGAGCAATACAGATAAATATCCAAGTCGTTAGGGTATTTACCAGGATGCGTGAAATGCTTGCATCTCACAAGGAAATTCTGAGCAGGCTTGAGAAAATAGAACATAAACTGGCCGAACATGATAATAAAATCCTGGTAATCTTTAAATACCTGAAACAATTAGAACAAGTAAAAAAAGAGGAGTTAGAACATAAGCCCAGGAAAGTAATCAATGGATACAGGAAAGGTAAATCAAAGTAATAACCCCACAAGAGAAAATCCAGCTACCCAAAGGATTTGAGACTTCTTAAGCCTTTAACAGATCAGCTTATATCCTTTCCCGTGAACGTTTATGATCTCGATCGATGGTTCTTCTTTCAGGTATTTCCGCAATTTGGTAATATATACATCCATACTTCTGGCGTTAAAATAATTATCATCGATCCAGATGGTACGTAATGCAAAATTTCTTTCAAGTACCTTATTTTTATTGTTGCAGAGGAGTTTCAGAAGCTCAGATTCTTTGGTAGTTAATTTCTGTACTTTTTTACCATATGTAAGCAATTGCTTTTTTGCATCAAAATTATAATTGCCTAACTGGAATACATCAAGGGAACCACCATCCTGCCCGGGCTTTGTCCGTCTGAGAATTGCTTCGATCCTGTATAACAATTCCTCTATGCTGAAAGGCTTGGTGATATAATCGTCTGCACCAATGGTAAATCCTTCCAGAACATCCTCCTTGAGTGATTTAGCCGTTAGAAATATGATAGGAATATCGCTGTTTATTAACCTGATTTCTTTGGCAACGGTAAATCCGTCTTTCTCAGGCATCATTATATCCAGAATGCACAGATCAAAGTGTTCTTTGATAAAGCCCTTAAAGGCTTTATTTCCATCCGGATATAATTCAGTTTCATAACCTTTGATGTTAAGATACTCTTTCAGTAATGAGCCCAGATTTTCATCATCCTCAGCTAGCAGAATCCTGGTTTTTATCATGGTTAGAGCCTTTAAAAGGGATATATATCCTAAATGTTGTGCCTTT
>DAOVQI010000311.1 GCA_030628785.1 Bacteroidota bacterium | reverse complement strand
TTCGGTATGTTTTTAACAGTAAGCTTTTCGGAGGTAAGCAATGTTGCGCAAATGATTTGAAGAGCTTCATTTTTTGCGCCCTGTGGTATAATCTCGCCTCGGAGTTGATGGCCCCCATTTATGATAAAGGTACCCATAAAGAGTGGTTGAGTGTTGTCTAATAATAAAGCCTTCGGTATAGCTGATAACTTCAACTTGAAACCTGTAACTATTACTATTTACTTTTCCTGGCCATTCTCTTTTTCCTGGCTCTGGCGAGAATTTCTCTTGTTTCTGTTAATTTCATGTCATCAGGTATTTCGATTTTCCCGACTGACAGTTCCTTCATATTATCAAAAATGAGGCCATCGTTTACCTGGTTTCTGTTCCAGTTGAGATAGGATTTTTTCATGTGGTTTAAAATGATCGAAATCAAAATATTTTTATCCTCTCCTTCCTCAAGTTCAGAAGCTGCGTGAATTAATTTTTCGATTAGCCTGCCATAATGTAAATATTTTATTTTGCTATGTTGATAAGGGATTCTTTTCGGTTTTTCAAGGAGGGTCTCTTTTGCAAAGGTTTCATAAGGAGAGTCGATATCCAATTTGAAATCTGAAATCAATGCTAAATGATCCCACAGTTTATGCTTAAAATCACTTATATCCCTTAAATGGGGATTCACGTTTCCCATGATCGAAATAATTGTCTTTGCCGCCCTGTTTCTTTCTTCCCTGTCTTTAATATTTATAATATGCTCTATAATCTTCTGAATATTCCTGCCGTACTCAGGAAGCACCAGTTTCTTTCGTTGGGTGTTATAATTGAATTCCATAACCTAATATTTTTCTACAAAGCTAATTTTTTAACACTATATAACAAAGAATGCAGATTAATTATTTGTGACTAAATTAATCAGTCTTAGAGAGTCTCTTTTAAAATTCAAGATAGTTGGTATAAGTTATAAGTTAAAGGTTATACGTTAAAAGTTATGGTATTCAATTCTCCATGCCCCATGCTCCCTGCCACTGTTCCTACCACTTTATCCAGCACCCAGCACCCAGTATCCAGCACCCAGTACCCAGTATCCAGTAATTAACTAATAGCGGTTAACCTATAACTTTTAACTTATAACATTTCATAACATTCTGTTTCTTTTCCTCACAACACACTGATCAAATATAATTATTCTAGTATCTTGACAAATAAAATATGAAACATTAGTAATAAATAACAATACCGATAGCTATCGGTATTGTCATTGGAATTTACCTGCCCTGTGAAATAAATCGTAGATTTAATGCGAAGCATTATTTCACAGGGTAAATAATTTGTTGATTGTAATTTGTGATTTTGTTAATAATAAGTTCCATAATTAAATTGTCATAACACTAGTGACTTACTATTTTCAGTTTGGCAAACTTCAATAATAATTGCTTTTGTCCGTGGTTTGGAAAAAAAACCGTTGCTTTGATGTTAGGGGGATCCCCTTCCAGTTTGATCACTTTACCAAATCCAAACCTTGGGTGTTCAACTTCCATTCCGGTTTGAATCAAGCCAGGATCATCTGCTTTAAAGGTCTCGTTATGAACGGTATCTTCAATTGCTTCGCGAATTTTTATCAGTTTTTTGTTCCTGACAGCCGGGTCCGGATTATTTTCGTTTCCGGAATAAAACTTTTTTTGAGGAAATCCATTGAATGATGTTCTTTCCTTATCAAAATTGGGTTTGGATCCATAATTTTCTAATTCCGGATAATCAAGGTATTTTTCATCAATTTCAAGGATAAAACGACTTGGATTACACTTTATAAGATTTCCCCATTTAAACCTGTGTTCTGCATAAGTCACTGTAACTTGTTTTTTTGCACGGGTAATGGCTACATAAAATAACCTGCGCTCTTCTTCAAGGTCTTTTATATTTTCGGAAGATAAATGTGAAGGGAATAAATCTTTTTCAACTCCTGCAATATAAACATGCTGAAATTCCAATCCTTTGGCAGAGTGTATGGTCATTATCGCGACCTTATTTTTATCATCTTCTTTTTCCTTATCAGCGTCAGTTAAAAGTGCAACATTTTCCATGTATTCTTCCAGGCTTACAAATTTGCCGGATCTTTCAGGATTTTGGGTGAATTCTTTTATGCCATTTAAAAGCTCCTGAATGTTTTCATACTTGCTGATTTCTTCGGGAGATTTGCCGGTGTATAGATCTTTTAGGAAACCGGTTGAGGAAGCAATTTCAAAAGCCAGGTCATAAGCGTCAATCTTCTTTAGCTTCGATGAAAAATCGATGATTATTTGAGCAAAGGATTGGATCTTGTTCCTTATACCCTTATTCAGTTCCACAGAATACTGGTCTGTTTCTTTAATAATATCCCATATATTTATGTTTTTGGCGTTTGAGTAATTGTCCAGCTTATTCAGTGTGGTCTTACCGATACCCCGGGCCGGATAGTTTATAATTCTTTTTAATGCTTCCTCATCCTGGTTATTAATAATTAACCGGAAATAGGCCAGTAAATCTTTTATTTCTTTTCTCTGGTAAAATGAAATGCTGCCATAAATTTTATAGGGGATATTCCTTTTTCGAAGGGACTCTTCAAAGATTCTCGATTGGGCATTAGTCCTGTAAAGGATTGCAAAATCCTGAAATTGTAACTGTTGGGTAAGTTTTGTGTCTAAGATAGAGTTGGAGATTACAAATCCTTCCTCAGTATCTGTCAAAACCCTGATCACTTTAATATTTTCCCCGGCTTTGTTTTTTGACCAGATCGTTTTATGGATCTGGCCCCGGTTTTTTTGGATCAGGCTATTGGCTGCCTCGACGATTTTTTGTGTAGAGCGGTAATTTTGTTCAAGTTTGAAGATGGTATAACCGGGATAATCGTTACGAAAGTTTAAAAGGTTTTCGATCTTGGCGCCTCTGAAAGAGTATATACTCTGCGCATCATCACCAACGACACAAACGTTCTTATGCTTTTCTGCCAATTTGTTAACTATCAGGTACTGGGCAAAATTAGTGTCCTGGTATTCGTCTACAAGTATGTAGCTGAATTTTCCCTGATACTTTTTTAAAACCTCGGGAAAATCACGGAACAGGATATTTGTATTTAAAAGCAAATCGTCAAAATCCATTGCTTTTGCCTTAAAACAACGTGCGGCATAAAGCTTATATAGTTCTGAAATCCGTGGAGTCCTGGCTATTTTATCCCGTTCTTTTAATTCCGGATTGTTATCGTATGCCTGTGCGGTTATCAGACTGTTTTTAGCAGCCGAAATCCGGTTTAATACTTCATTTGCCTTGTAAACCTGATCATCGAGATACATATCTTTAATGACCGATTTTATTACATTCTTAGAGTCGACCTTGTCGTAGATGGTATAGTTTGACGGATAACCGAGAAGTTTACTTTCAAATCGCAGGATTTTCGCGAAAATCGAATGAAATGTCCCCATCCACAAAGCCCTTGCTTTTTCAAAACCTACAATTTGTTTTACCCTGTCTTTCATTTCTTTTGCTGCTTTATTGGTAAAAGTCAAGGCGAGAATTGATCCGGCAGGAACACCTTCATTCAGTAAATAAGCAATCCTGTATGTTAATACCCGTGTTTTTCCGGAACCCGGACCGGCAATGACTAGAGATGGCCCCTTGTAGTTAACTACAGCTTCCCTCTGGGCTTTATTCAGTTCGTTTAAAAAATCCGGTTTCTGTAACTTTACGGTTTTCAAGTGTCTTTTATTTTGTTATTTGTTATAGGTTAAAAGTTATTAGTTATAGCTTTAATCCCGAGGGTTTGGGTGTAATTTTCTTTCGAGATCTATTAAATTGAACATATAACGTATAACATATAACGTATAACATATAACGTATAACGTATAACGTATAACATTTAACTTATAACCAAAAAATACTCCGGTATAACCGTTAATCATACCGGCTAATTTCCTGTTTTTTGCCACAGCCAAAATTAAAATATGTTTATCAATTGATTAGCCGATTACCGGATTTATTTGGCAAAGTTATTAACACTATTGGAATTTATGCAGGTGGGCATACTTGATAATATGTTTAGAAATAAATGTGGATATATGTTCGATACAAATTGTTGTTTTGTGATAACCAGACTTTCCAATATTAAATGGAATGTCGTATTGAATCGGATGTTAAATTGTTTTGAGTGTATAAATGGCGGATTCCGTATTCCTTTTGATAATATAAAAGATGAAGAGTGTTCCCCACA
>DAOVQI010000052.1 GCA_030628785.1 Bacteroidota bacterium | reverse complement strand
TCCGCCTATCAGTTTTATCGGACTGCTGCTGCTGCATTTCACAAAATTTGGTGATTTCACCTTTTCATTCCTGGTTATTATGGGATTTTTAGCTCTTGCCGTTACCATTATCGATTATATCGTACCTGTTTGGGGAACAAAAAAATTCGGAGGATCAAAGGCAGGAATATGGGGAGCAACCATCGGACTGGTTCTTGGAATTTTCTTTTTTCCACCCATAGGAATTATCCTGGGACCTTTGACCGGAGCGATCATTGCCGAATCCATTACAGGAAAGGAATTTAATAAATCTTTTATCGCCGGTCTTGGCTCCCTTTTCGGATTCTTAATGGGAGTTGTCATTAAACTAATCGCTTCATTTGTGATGACATATTATTTTGTAGTAGAACTATTTTAGGCTTATCTGTTATCAGAAATATTTTTCTAATTATCCATTAGTTTTTATTCGATAGTCATTAGCTCGCTTCGCTCGCGTCATTCGATAGTTATTCAGTAGTAATTCAATGGTTAACGACTTGGTTAGTTTTATAATTCTTTTCGTTTTCCTGATAATTGATATCATCACCTTTCAAAGTCCGCAGTCCTTTAATCCGGCCGTATAAGAAATAATCAATCTTCGTCTCTTTTCGCTTTCCGGTCTTGGTAATGTAGACGCCGTACGGAGTGCCTTTAGTGTCCTTGCCGTCAAACAACCAGTGTAATAATTTACGCTTTTCATCAAACGTCATCTCCCTTAGCCTATCCTTACCGCTGAAATGTTCCAGCAGTTTGCGTCGTATCGTTTCAGCCTCTTTCCTCATAATACCAACATCTGGTAGTGATTGTAATTGATCCCGGTCAGTCTGTAATTTTTCCTCTAACTTCGCCTTTGCTTCGATAAGTGACTGTTCCTTATTTTTAATAGTTTCTTTGGTTAACGTCCCTGACAGCGCCAGATCGACCAGCTTGTCCAATTCACGCTGAACTTGCTTTAATTGTTTTTCACTGGATTTAATTTTCTGCTCCAAATCACTGATCATCTTTTCATCTGGCAGACTTTCAGCGATAGCACGCTCGAAGCTCGGTACATCGACAATATTCTCAAATATGGTTAAAAATACTGCACGCTCGACAGGTTCACATGCTATGGAAGAAAATACCTTACATTTGCTATGTGTGATACTTTGATGTTGGTAATATTTATGTTCTACCTGTTTTTTACCGGTTCTTTGAGTTTGCCCTGTCAAAGTTCCACCACACGCCTCACAGCGAATAAACCCTGATAAAACATACTTATTCTTTATGTCAGTGCGATTGTTGGTACGATTGAATTCCAATCGGTCTTTGACACGCTGGATAGTTTCCTCTGGTAATATCCGGTCAATTTTGAACGTTACAGGCTCTTTGCCCTTAAACGTAATAGTCCAAGTATCTCCGCTACGTTTAGTAAGTATGTTCACCAAGTTAGTATGTGTCATCTGCAATGATTTAGCAAGATAATACAGTGAACTACCGCTAAGATACTGTTCAGCTATTTGACGTATCCGTTGTGCTTTTTCTTCGTCCAGTTCCCACTTTTCGGTTTTCCGATTGAATGTACGCGCATATGGTCGCTCACCGATGGCCGGAATACCACGCCGGATACGGTGAACACGACTGTCAATGGATTTCTGAGCTTGTTCCTTAGCTTGCCACTCATTGATCTCAGTAGCCATGCCTAAATAAAACATATGCGTATGGTTACTCAAATCATATTCCATTGTACCAACAAAAAACCTAATACCATTCCCACGTAACGTTTTCAATCCTTCCTTGCTTTTCAAGTTATCACGACTCCAACGACTTGCGTCGCAGACAATAACCGCATCAAACAAACCCCGGTCGGAGTCCTCCAATAACTGATCTAACCTTGCTCGTTCATACTCTGGTGTTGCATGTTCCTGTCCGGTGTACTGCCAACACGTGTCAGGGATCATACCACTTAGTGACGCAACATACTGTTTGATCTGAGTTTTCTGAGTGAGGAGTGATTCTCCTTTTTTCTTCTGCTGTTCCGTACTGACACGGACGATTGGTGCAAATCTAAGTTTTGTTTTCATGGTTGTTTATTTTAAAATTACAAAAATGAACTTCATTAGCTGAAATCCAAACAACCCCTAATTCCAATTCATCGGCTAAATTGTTGATATCTTTTAGTTCACTATCAATTAAATCTCTATGAAAAGTGAATCTAATATTTCCTTTCTTTTCCGTACTCATATCAAAAGTGGAATCAATAGTCAGTGGTAAAACCTCTAACAGTTTTTTGGCGATATGAATTTTTATGTAAAAGGTTGTTTCTTCATCAATTTTTTTCTCTAACGAATCACGTGCAGCATATAAATCTATTTGTTCTATATGAAGATCGTCGCTTCTCATTTTATAAAATTCATCTAAACTACCATTAGGTTGAAAGTGTTCTTCTAAGTTAGAGAATTGGTATTCTCGCTCTGAAATTGCTTTATTTATTTCCTCTAACTGATTATGAAGTTTATCTAAATAATTTGGTGGTTTTATTATCATGATTGTTTGGTTTTTATGGTTCAGGTTTAACGTTATCTAATCTGTGACGTTTTAACCAGTGTGTCACAGTGGCCGGATTAACCTTGTAACGCCGGGCGATAAACTGCCGTTGTGAACCGTTTTTAAGTAGTGCAATAATTTCCTCACGGTGTTCATCCAGACGACTCTTACCAATACCTTTCGGCCTGCCCAGCATACGACCTTTTGCCCGTGCTGCTGCAAGTCCTTCTTTGGTGCGTGCTGAAATTAAATCCCTTTCGATCTCAGCGAACAATCCCAGCATGGTACGCATTACTTTACTTTGCATATCGTCACCGTTCAACTGGAAACTTTCCTTAACTGAATAGACTTTGACATTCCGTTTGGTCAGTTCGTTCAATACTTCCAGAACGTTAACCAGCGAACGGCCAAGTCTGGAAAGTTCCGGGACAATCAGTATGTCGTCAGGGTTTAACCGCTGAACAACATCATAGAGCTTACGATTCTTCCAGGACTTCATCCCGCTGACGTTTTCGCTGACAAACTCAACCTTACCGAAGTCCTTACTATTTGCAAACTTCAGTATGGCAGCTTCGTTCTTTGCGGTATCCTGATCAACTGTGCTGACCCGGATGTAACCTATTACTTTATTTATGTTCTTAGTACGTTTCATACTACTAACATATCCCAGATTTCTTCCAGATCGCTTGGTATTAAAACGGCCGGAAAACTTACTACTGCTTCACCATCACTTTTGTACCGTTTAAGCAGTGTTTCCAGGTTTAAATCATCTGTAAGGTCATAAGATGCAATCGTTAGCAAACGATCCACTATGAGTTCCTGAGCATCCGGGTCTTGTGCCGTTGCTATACCAAGCAATATTGCTGCGTGATTTATCAATAACCGAGCCTTCTCAACTAATTCTGTTCTTGTAGCTGTTTTTTCCATGACGTTTGGTTTTAGTGAATAATAGTCCATTTTAATAAAAACCTAAATAACGCCGTAAATATAGTTATATATTTAATGAAAAACAAACCTTTTCGTATATTTCTTTTAAAAAACTTTATTGACCCTTTTTATTAAAAACAATTACTTCCCTCTCAATCGTGGCCGAGCCAACCGCTGACGACCTCGACTATCCGTATACGAAGCTATGTTGTCGGGAATCGGATCACCAATTTTCCATGTTGCAGCGTTAAACTCCTTGGTAGGTTTCTCAGTGGTTTTCTCCTCCTGTTTAACTGGAAACTTGGTACGTGTGAATGGTTGTATCTCCTCGTCTGGTAAATCCTCATCTGATAACTTTCGTTTTACTCCTGCCTCACGACGTTCCTTTTCAGTAATTGGATCGAAGTCACCCGGAGCGTTTGCAGTTCTATCACGTGGTTTCGGCGAGCCATCCCGGTTACGTCTTAGTGGTAATCGCAAGGTTTGTTCGGTTTCCGCGTCATATACCTTTTCATATTGTGCTGCAGCGGGTGAACGTGCATCATTAATTATACTACTGATTAACTCGGCATTCGATTGGAGCGCAACGTGCAGCGTGTCCGGTATGATCTCATCCGTGCGCTGGAACCATAATTTCGATTGAAGGGCACACCACATTTCCAGTTCTGCATTGGTGAGTATAGCAAGCCGTCTACTGGCTTCTTCCCTATCGGCCTGGTCTTGTTCGTACTCCTGTTGTTCGTTGTCCGCTTGCCCTGCTTCATGCAATAGTACTGCAGCTTTAATCAGTGAGTCGATCACCTGCCTTTTTCCATCCAGTGCTTTCATAGCAGTTACATCATGCTGCTCTGCACTGGTACGTTCAAAGATATCCATGAAGTAATCACCAATTGTTTTTAACTGGTCGAGCAATCCCTGTGACTCTGTAATCTCCTGTCGTTGGTAGGCTTTTGCCAAACGCTTTGGTATGTGGTCTTGGCAATGCTGATACAATGACATGTACGCAACGCCGTACTTTTTAGCTATTTTTGTGATTGGTAATCCTTGTAAGAATTCCTTTTCCATTTCTAACTTCCTCTCACTCATGCATATACTACATTTTCTTGGCATAACGTTATTGTTTTATATTTAGTTTACTATATATGTTCATATATAAATTATTTTAGTTTAAAAAGACCAGCACAAGTCCGGGCTGTTCCTGTAACTCTCCGGCGTTTTGAACTTTTGAGATATGTGCTGGTCATATTGTTTATTTATGTGACACGCCATGTTATTCTTTCTTTGGGAGTGTATTTATTCTTTATTTCTTCCAAAAAAAGATATTTATTAAAATCTCTTCAAATAAGATTAGTCGTAGACTAATCCTTATAGAATCTTAATATTAACTTAACTCTTAAACTTACATTATACTTATATATATACTTAAAATTTAATAGATACAATACTTAAAATTTAATAAGCAATACTTAATTTTTAATAAGGCAATACTTAAAATTTAATAGCCTATAATATTTTTTATATAGTATTTCAATGCCTCACCATGATGCTTGGCTTGAGATATACCTTAAAATAGTTACCAATTTTCTCAACAAGTCCACAATGTTCTAATTGCTTTATGACTGGTTTAATGTTTGCTCTTTCAATGTTTACCATCCTACACAGTTCTGCCAGTGGTACAATACACGGATCCCATTTACGGTTCCGGTACTGTTCACTTTTAAAATCAAAATCAGCTCCTGACATATCAGGCTCATCATATTCAATTTCCATGTATAATTGAGCATCAAACTGTGCCTTGGTACGCATTGCCAGATACAACGCTTTTGCCCGTGGCATTAATGATGCCCATACACCGCTGGTAATGATGCAACGATGAAAGGAAAAATACTTTTCTCGAAATCCTTTTATCATATCCCGGCGAATGAACCCTACTCGATACATATAGAAATGCCGGGTACCTTCAGTAACTTTCTTTTTTTCCAGCAGTGGGATGTCTATGTCGTCTTCCGTTATGTAATAATCTCCATAAACTAAGTTATCTATCCCTTTACGAACCGTGTTAATACTCACACCTGCCATCCGGGCAATATGCTCTTGCGAAAGTTGTAACCACTCATTCTGTTCAAAATCAGCGGCACAACATACGACCGGATAAATTGCCAGAGCAGCCGTGTTAATTCCTTCGTAAAATGGAAGGTCTATAAATTTTGGTAAGTAAACGAATTGTTCCATGTTAATATTAGATGAACGTTTATAGATTCGTAATTTATTGTATCGTCGTTCAAATGCTTGTTGTTGACCTTGTTTAGTTTTAATATCTTGTTCTCTCTGTTTTCGAGCATCTTTCAGTACCCCATCTGTCCATCGTTTCTTTTTAACTTTTGTCCGTTTCATCCCTTTATTCATTTTTAATTATTCATCCCTTTTTAAAACAAGCCCGGAAAAACTGGTAGGGATGAGCTGACCAGTCTTCGATGTGTACACACCGTTCCCGGGCTATGCTATTGTTTATTTATTCATTTATAAATACGTTCATTTCAGTTATTTACCTCAAAAACCCGGTTAAGCTTTATGGTTGCCTTTTGCGTTTGTTAAACGTTGGGGGCACTTAACCGGGATATCATCAAATTCGCGTACAGGAAACACCCCAGTTTGTTTTTCAATTTCCTTGTATATTTCCAAACTTTTATCACTAAGACAAAAACTCAATGGCATCGGGAATATCTCCAGCAGACTGTCAAAAGAAATCCAAAAGTGATTGTCTGCTACTTCAATTTCTGCAGAGTACTTCGTGACTTGACTGTTCACTCCAGTTGACTGTTTGCGGAACCGTTCTGCAATCTTTTGAATTTCTTCTATGCTCCGAAGCATCAAATACTTTTTTGTCATTCCCTTTCATCTATTATATACGAAAAATAATTAACATGGCTTAAAACTATTTATTTCAACACGTTACGTTCGATAAAATGGGAGCCAGCTTGCTTGAAGGCCGGCTCCCGGCAGAGATTACTGTTATTCATCTCTGACAGGGATGATACAGAACCCTGTTTCTTTTAAAAAGAAGCCGGTAAAATATCCTTTGCCCGGACACCGGCTTCTTCACTTCCACTTTCGAAAGGAGATCACCTACATGGAAAAAACTATTTGTTAAATATTCGTTGAAATAAATTTTTCTTCTTTGCCACTGGTTCCGATGTAACCTTTTTCTTTGCCGGAGCCTGAACAATCTTTTGCACAGGCTTGTCAAGTAATAACTGTAAAAGTTCGTTTTGCTTTTCCATCATTCCATTTCTGATCCCGGACAGTTCGCATTGTCGTTCCAACAGTTTTTTGATATCCAGCGTCAGAATAAAAGTCAAGTCCGCTGTGTTTGTCGTGCCTAACCGCTTTCTATTGATTGTGTCCTCAATAAATGCAATCCGGTCTTGTAAACTGTAAATTTCATTTTCCATATCACTTTATTTTTTAGTTTTTTCTTGTTCTTTTTTCAGTTCCTCTTTTTCCTTTTTAACTCGTGCCAATTCAGCGTCTTTGCGTAGAAGATTACCACCTATGATAGTTGTTCTAACTGGTTTTGGCTTTTCCTCAGTTTTCTTCTCAACGATCTTTGCCGTCGGATCGAAAGGTTTCACGTTCGCAGGCCATTCAGGCAGCGGTGGAACTGAACTAAATTTTATTGTCCGTGCGTCTCCTTCACCTTTACGTAACCGCATAGCCAAGTTACGTTGTTGCTCCTCACGCATTACGCCGAGTGCAATTTTCCAGGGTTTGACGATGTGTGTGATGTAATCGCACGTCCGCATCATGTGGTATTTTGCACCTGGCGAATCAATGTGCAACACACCATTGTAGACACTGACTGTCATGCCGTCAATCTCTGACAGGAATCCACCACGCAGGCTCCCTGAGCCCTTCGGCCCGTATTTCAACACGTTCTTATCAGAGATTTCTTTTTTCTTGGTCTCTGCTTTTTTCATCCACGCTTTGATCTGCTTTATCTCTGCCTGAATGCAATCAAACTCAGCCTCAAGTTCCAGTCGTTCGGTTCGGATTGTAATAGTTTCAGGTGGTTCAGGACGACCTGCATTTATTGCCAATTGTACGTCCGATTGGTGCTGAGCAGCATTGGCCGCCAACCGATCTTCCACATCCTGCTTAAATGGATTCTTTTGTTCCTTCTCCCTTAAGTAATATTTGCGCCCGGGTTTGCCGGGCACATCATACTTTCCTAAAAACTCATCCAACAATCTCTGCAGGGTGCCCAGGTCATTGAGGTTTTCAAATGCGTAAGCCCAGTTCTTCACCCTTGCTTCAGCATTTAGGATTGGTGAATCCAACCACAAGAAATCAAACTTATCGTCGTACTCCTGATGTAGTCCTCTTGCGTATCTTTTTAGTGGATCAGCCATGATTATTCGACTCCTTCCTTTTTTTCAAGTTCTACATCTGGAGGCAACAACGGCTGCTGAGTTTCAGTTTTATCCGCGTCGGAATGAGTTCCCTCCTTATCTTCTATTGTACCAGCGGGATACAACGGATCAATCCCAGGAGGATCGTCTGCGTATTGTCTTTCAAATGCTGGTTGTTGTTCAGGTTGCTCAAATGGTATGTTACCGGGAGGTATCAGATGTTCTTCCTGTTCTTCTTCCTCGTTTGATTTCAGAGGAAAATTAGTCAAGATTTCATTTTGTGGGATCTTGTAGATTTGTAATTTCGGTTTCTTTAATTGTTTTTCCATTTTACTTGTTTTTAAGTGTATAAATTATTTTCCTATGTATAAAATCCTAACTTTATTGTTTAAGTCCTTTACACATTAGCTTTCGCCCTTGTTTCCGTTGAATCGGGTCCTATGTAGTGATGGAATCCCGTTGCCCGGTACTATTGAGTTTTTACGCGGAAAACGCTCTTTCAGGTCTTCAATATTTTTGATGACTTCCTGAATGAAATCCCGGCGCTTGCCATCATCCAATCCGTAAACGATTTTAACGAGTTGACGAAGTGTCCTGCGACCATCCTCAATAGTATGCAATCTAAGTCCCGTTTCCCAGTCAACCACTCCCAAGATGGTTTCTATTTTATCCTTCATCTTTTGTCTGGGGCGTTGTCTTTCTTTTTCATATGCACACAGTTGTACCGGGTGAATACCGATCAACTCAGCCGTTTGTTTTTGAGTTAATCCTCTGCTTTCTCTGATTTGTCGTAAATTGTTCATCGTTTGAGTTTAATAAAAAAACGCGACGTTGCTCCTGCCTTCTTTGCCATTCGTTTCGGAACAATGTCGCGTTTGATTAACGCTTTGGTTCGATTTAACTTTAAAATCCGCAATAGATATAATATGTATTTTATTAATATCCAAAAAAATAAACGTTTTTCTTGTTTATTCGTTTATTTTATTATCCTTATTCCCTTAACAAAAAAAAGAGGGTGTGTGAACCCCGGTTGAATTGGCCGGGGTTTTCTTTTAGAGGGATTTAACTTTCTGTAAATAATAGGATTAAACTAAGAATTTTATTATCTTAGTAAAAATGTATAATCAAGTTGTGTGGTATAAATAGTTAGACTAATGAATTGCATTCTGCAAAATATAAATTATGAATTAATTGTGGCCATAGTCGCTTTCGCTGTTGGACTCATTTCATTAATCGTAGCCAGGAAGTCCATAAGAAAGCAAACAACAAGTCTGATTCAAAGTCAACTTTCGGAAAAAGCTAATCAATGCAACCAATACTTAAACCCAATGAATTTGTCTAACATTCCTAATGAAATAGACAAAGTCTCTGGAATCTTATCATCAATTATCACGGCTGAAGAAATTTTGTTTCTTCAAACACATTTCAAAAAAAACAGATTAAATTGGAAACCGAAACTTGAACCTATCGTGGATGTCTTTTATTTACAATTGCATACTACTATTAGGGTGTTTTTCAAAAACGACAATCTTGAAAACTCCAAATTAAGTGAAGTAATGAAAAATTCAATTTTGCAAACGCAATTTCAAAGATGTAAGGAGTTTTTAAATAAATCAATTACTAAGAGTAGGAATAGAGAATTCGAAAAATTACATGACTTCCACAAAAGAATATAACGCCACACAACAAGCCGGTATACGCGCGGAACGAAGTTAAGTTGTGGTTTGATTTTTTTAAAAAACCCCCGGCCAGATGAATTTTACATATAATAATCTCAAAATTTATTAAAATGGAAAAAAAATATTGGAGAGTAGAATATAAAATTAATGACCAAGTTTATACAGAAGATTTTTACGTAGAATGTGTTGACCATACACAAGTGGATTTGGGAATGTCGGCAAGAAGTGCAATTAGAAGAACAAAAAAACATTCCGGGGTAGCGACATGGGAAATCAAAATAATTAGAATTGACCCAATATAATTAGTGGCTTTTTTAAAATCCAATCTGTTTACTCCAATCATTTATATATCATAACTTTATCAAGTCATTGTCTAATCTTAAAAACCAATCTTATGAAAACAAAAATAGAGCTTACTAAAATGGAAGCATTAGAACTCATTATTCTGCTCCTTGATAAACATTGGTTATTGGACGCCACAATAAATAACGTAAACGAATTTAAACACAGTATATCCCCCTATGTAATTCCTTCAATGAAAAATTTTAAAGATGAGCATACCAGAACGATGGACTTGATTAATAAAATTAAGGGTGTATTTTATGAAAACTAAAGCAGAAACAAAAAAACCCCGGCTTAAATGAATGGTCGGGGTTTTTTAATTTTTGCTATATTTGAATTTAAGCCACTTGATGTACTCTAAATTCAATATTATAAGACCTCACAAGTCGTTGGTAATTCAATGGTAATTCAGTGATAATTCAGTGGTTATTAAGTTGTTATGGAGTTGTTTTTAGGGGTTTTTTCAGTGTTTTTATTTACTTGCTAGATGATTTTTTCTTAATAACAATTTAATAACAGCGAAGCGAATGAATTAAGTGAGCGAACGTTTGAGCGAACTTGAGAGCGAAAACCTCATGAGCAGGATTGTGTGCCTGCATGTGGGTAGCGAATAACCTAGCGAGCTAATGACAATGAATGACACGGAGGCTAAGCCGGAGTAAATTACGCGAGGAAAGAGATGACGAGCAAATGACTACTGAATGACAGCCGAGCGCAGCCTGCCCGAATAATTCAGGCGGGCGAGGCAAATGACACGAGCGGAGCGAGTAAATTACGTGAGCGAAGCGAACATATGACAATCGAATGACGCGAAGGCGCAGCCTGAGCGAATGACACGAGCGAAGCGAGTGAATGACGCGAGCGAAGCGAGCTAATTACTATCCCATTGTTGCTACCATCACAGCCTTAATAGTATGAACCCGGTTTTCTGCCTCGTCGAATACTACAGATAATTCCGATTCAAAGACTTCGTCTGTCACTTCCATGCTCTCAAGTCCAAATTTTTGATAGGTCTCTTCACCTACTTTAGTCTCCCGGTTATGAAATGCCGGTAAACAATGTAAAAATTTCACATTAGGATTACCGGTTAATTCAACAACCTTTGCATTTACCTGGTAGGGTATTAATAATTTTATTCTTTCTTCCCATGTCGCATCCGATTCTCCCATGGAAACCCAAACATCGGTATAAAGGAAATCAACTCCTTTAACTGCTTCTTCAATATTTTTAGTTATGGTAATTCTTGCGTCGGATTTTTGAGCAATTTCCAAACATTGTGATACCAGTTCGTTATGCTGTTGATAATCCTCCGGGGCAGCTGCTCTGAAATCCATTCCCATTTTCGCCGCTCCCACCAGCAGTGAATTCCCCATATTGTTACGGGCATCACCCAGATAGCAAAAACTAATTTCCTGCAAAGGTTTTTCCGAATGCTCCATCATAGTCAGAAAATCAGCAAGAACCTGAGTGGGATGAAACTCATCAGTTAATCCATTCCAAACCGGAACTCCTGCATATTTACCAAGCTCTTCAACGATTTTCTGTCCAAAACCACGGTATTCAATCCCGTCATACATCCTTCCCAGAACCCTGGCTGTATCCCTCATCGATTCCTTATGCCCGATCTGTGATCCAGTAGGCCCCAGATAAGTAACATGCGCACCCTGGTCGTAGGCAGCTACTTCGAATGCACACCGGGTTCGGGTTGAGGACTTTTCAAAAATAAGAGCAATATTTTTCCCGTTTAATTTTTGTTGCTCATTACCTGAATATTTTTCGTTTTTGAGAGTAAATGACAGATCAAGCAAATAATTAATCTCTTCAGCCGTGAAATCCAATAACTTCAGGAAGTTTCTATTGTGTAAGTTAACATTCATTGTTATACGTTATAGGTTATACGTTATACGTTATAAGCTATTATATCTTCATGAAACATATTACCATCAGCCTTATTATTTATGTATCGGAATTTCAAAAACATAATCTGATATACAATGAGTTATGCCTCTTTCTAATTGCCTTGTAATTTTTTAGGCTAAGGCTTAGGCTAAGGCTAAGGTTTTTTATTTATCAGATATAAAGTTTAATTATATTTTACCTTATTATTTAATCTCAAGGTATTCTTTA
>DAOVQI010000083.1 GCA_030628785.1 Bacteroidota bacterium | reverse complement strand
TCAGTCATATTGTCTGTCCATTTGGGGATATTCCAGTCTTTGGCAAACTGTTTTGCTTTTTCACCATTGCGGGAATAGACCATATGTACCCTGTCCACACCTCTCTGGTTGTGCAGGGTCATTGTATAAAACATGCCGATTAAACCGGTACCAAGCATTGTAATTTTATGTTCTTTTGACATAACGGTTTGCTTTTTGTTTTTGTTTAGGGTTAAATGTACATAATATTTTAGTTATGAAATAGAATTTAGAAGGATATGTGAATTGGAATATTAGAATGTTGGATTGTTGGAACGTTTGAGCAAACTTGTTTGCGAAAACCTCATGAGCAGGTTGTGGGAAGGATTGTGGGAGCGAATAATGTTAGAATAGTGGGAGTCTTCTCATAGTATAAAAAATGTTTAATTCTTGTCATTAAATTTGTCGCTTTTCCATTTTGCCGGATTGTTTCTAATATAATTTTTTGTCTGCCAATATTCGTTTTCGTCACGTACAATATGGTCGTTGTAATTGGGTTGCCAAAATTTGTTGTTTCGGTTATATTTCGGGATATCTAAATGATGTGCATCAATAAAATTATCAATTTCGGTTGTTACCGCCGATTTAAAACCTGCAATAAACGATGAAATGGATTTTGGTTTTCGTTGAAAAACCGGTTTTGGGGATTGGTTTGCGTGGTGGTTCGTGGATTGTTCGTTGGATTGTTCGTTGGATTGTTCGTTGGATTGTAGAGACGCACGGCCGTGCGTCTCTACGTGCAAATCGTGCAAATCATGCGAATCATGCGAATCATGCGAATCATGCGAATCATGCGAATCGTGCGGTTTGTCAACCGATTGACGATGGTGATTATCGTTTTTTTTCAATTTGATTAATGCGTGTAAATGGTTGGGCATGATGATAAATTCGTCCAAAAATAATTCATCACGTATTTTAAATGATTTGTACCATTGATTTTGAACGATTTTACCAAAATCGGATAATATCATTTTTTTATTTTCAATTTTACCTAAATTACAATCCCTGTATTGGGTTACCATGGTAATAAAATGGATACCGTTGCCTGAATAATCCCAACCGGGCATTCTGTTGGATGCTATTCGGTATTTGTTTATAAATTTTTCCATTTTAATATGTTTCATAGAGACGCACGGCCGTGCGTCTCTGCTGATTATTAAAAATTCAGGCTTACCTTAAACCCCCATCTGCCATATTTTCCGTCTTCAAATCCGACGAATATACCTGCATCAGCAATAAAGTATACATCGGTAAGACCATAACCCAATTCGACATAATTTTTAAACTCAGGTTGATAGAGATAGCTGCCATAAAGCGTTTCCCGCCACAGCTTTTCACTAAAAAAGGGAAGTAGTTTAATTAGCAAAAATGGAGTGTTATATTTGATATGGGCTTCTGCAAACCATTCCGGAGTACTGTACTGATAATATTCAAGTAACATAAATGCATTTTTTGGTCTATCCAGGAGTAAGGGAATTCCCTGTGTGTTAAAATGTTTAAAATCAGCAAAATGTAAATTTTTCTTAGTAATAAAAACACCTGCCCCAAGACTCCAGTCAAGATTGGAGAATATTCCAAGATCTATGGATTGAGAAATTAGGCCTTCAAAAAAATCAAAATCAACCCGGCTGTTAAAAGCTCCCGGAATACCTTTTTGGTATTCAATACTGAATGTAGGATAATCTGAACTAACCATATTTTTTACACCATTTTTTATCCTGTAGTAATAACCTGGAGTGTATGACAGTTCTAATCGAATTACGAAGCTTTTCTGATCATCAAGCGGATAGTTTGTCAAATGAATATTCTCCGGTCGATTATCTTCATAATCCCTGTCATCAACAAAAAAGAAGGAATAATCTGTAGAGTTTTCCAGATGCTGCCGCTCTGCATATTTTACTGAAGCAGATAACCGAAGACCATTGGTAAGATCAATATTGTTGCCTATTTTTAAGTACGATTCTTCGTACAACCGCAAATAATTATATCTGAAGAACAGGGAAGAGATGCTATTAAGAAATCTGTTTATTCCATATTCCGGGTTAAAATCCGAAGTTCTTTGACCAAGATCAAGGAAAAAATCGGCTCTTTTCAGCGGGGCATATGAGAAAGAATTATGGATATTCCACACAAAAGCCTCCCGGTTAAAAGCATATCCGATTTCCGGGTTTATACTCAATTCCCTGCCTGGACTAAAAACTTTCTTTATACTGAATTCCTGTTTATATGACCAGCCATCTACAGTATTAAAATTCAGTTTATCCAGACCGATCAACCCGTCATACCGGAAAACCAAAGAGGAATCTTTTGAGCGAAATGTCTTCCCTGAAAACAGATTTCCTGCAAATTTGATGATCCTGCTTTTTTGTTTCTTTAATGTATCGGCACCTATTGTAGTGTCTGATTTTGCAAGCAAAACAGAATCCCTAACTCTGTAACCAATAAGTTCATTTTCAGTTAACGGGATTGGTCTGATTTTATTCCAGTATGTACTATCCCTTTTTTTGGCATCTTTTTCAATTGTATGGGTAGTTGTTTCTTTTATCTCAAGTGACTTATCAATCTCTTTCTCTTTCTTTGTTTCCTTATCCATCAACCTTACAAGTTTAATCATATCCCTGTTCGACATATCTTCCTTGTTAAGAATGTTTTCTATCTTTTCGGTGGCTTTTTTATCTTGTGCGGGTTCAGGTTTTTCGTTTACCAATGAAACGGGTTTTTTGATAGTTTCATGCAGGGCGAGGGGAGGGATAATATCCTGATTGATTTCAATATCAGAATACTTGACTGAACTGACGTAACTGACATTCAATTTTATTCCAATAATGGAAGCTTTTACATTCATGTTATAACTTACCGGAAGCCAGGCATCATCCTTTACGGGAGTATAAAGCTGTCTTATTCTTATCGGACCAATAAATAAGTCTACTGTAAGGTCAGCACTGTGAATATTCCAGTAATCATCGACAATATAAAGATACCCTGTGAAAAGTTGCTGGCTTTTTCTACGTGGCGTGACTTTAATTTTGTTAATAGCAAAATTGCCTTCATAGGAAACACCTTCGAATGTGAACCTGTAATGGGAAAAAGCATTTAGTGCCAGGGGTGAAATTGCCATATCAACAGTTGGCTGGTGAAAGCTACTTTTAACAAAACCCATAGCATCGACTTCATTATCTCCGGGGAAAGAGGTATTAGACGAAATAACGCGTTGGTTATATTTATCCGGAGCATCGAAAATTATTTCATTAAGCGATTCTTCCACATAATTTCTTCCAATTTCAATTTCATTTTCATTTGCCTCTACCTTTATTGCTTTTTGTAATAATTTTGGTATTTTGAGAACAATGATTGAACCTTTCATATATACTTCGGCCGAATAGTGTTTTATCTGGTTAAGGTAGTATGGTGCAAGCCCAATTGCTTTTCGCATTATTCCGTATGCAGGATCCTCACTGTCAGAATAGATACGGATTTCTCTAATTTTATAAGTATGTTTTGTAAGAATGAAATTGATTTCAATAGTTACATTACTTACCTTAATTTGCCTGGTCTCGGGCTTATAACCAAGAGCACTTATTATTACGGAGTATTGTCCCTCAGGAATTTTCAGGTCAAAATCACCATCTTTATTTGCTGTTAACCCTTTGGTAAGTTCCTTAATATAAACTGTAGCAAAAGGTATTGGCTGACCATTGGTATCAGTGATTTTTCCTTTTATAGCCTGACCGTGTAATGGTTGGATATTTACAAGAACAAATAGAAAGAGTAAAGTATAAAAAAAGCTTTTCACTAGTATATGTCAGGTTAAGTATTTGTATTTTAGTTAGTGTTTGTCCATAAAGGCAAACAAATTATTAATTATAGAACTAAATGGTAAATAACAAATAGCAAATAACAAATAACAAATAAATACCAAATATCAATTACCAAACCTGCCCGCTGTACTAAAGGCACTTTGGGTAGGCGGGTGACTGAAACTGTTTTGGTTTTTGAATTTTTGAATATTGTAATTTATTTATTCACAAAATAATTAATTTTCAAAGGTGTTCATGAGATCACTTCGTTAAGTTGAAATTTGGTGCTTGTTTTTTGTGATTTTTACTATTTGTTTGTATTTATTTTATAAACATCTTCGGGGTTAAGTTTAATGATTTTTCGATCGTATGTCATCAGTCCGTTTGTCTCAGTTTCCACATCAGTGGTTTGGGTATAAACCGCGGCGCTTAGTCCCGGATCATCTTTAAATTGCCAGACTGTTGTGTAAAATTGTTCATATTTGTCCAGAAGTTCATTAAAGTTTTTCATATTCCTGTAGCCCCATGCTTCTTCTTCCCATGTATGTTTTTCCACAGGAAGTCCGAGTCCTCCGAATTCACCCAGAACAATTGCACGGTCTTCTTCAGGTTCAGGAGTTCTTGGTTCAGGATAATGATGAATATCATGCACATCGCCAACTCCTCTGTCGGTCCAGCCACTGGCGCTGTTTACAAGACGGGTTGGATCAAGATTCTTAATGAACCTGACGATCCCTTCTGTGTCAGATTGACCCCATCCCTCGTTAAATGCAACCCACATAACAATGCTCGGATGATTGTATTTAGTAGTGATCATTTTTGAAAGCTCAAATTCAAACTGTTTTTTTGATTCGGAGGTCCGTTTAATATCCGGGTCATTCCGACCAATGTATTTATCACCACTTGGCATATCCTGCCATACCAGGAGCCCGGTTTTATCACACAGGTAATAAAACCTGCGGGGTTCAATTTTAACATGCTTTCGTAACATATTAAAACCAAGCTTTTTTGTAATTACAAGATCATATTTCATTGCTTCCTCAGTAGGTGGTGTATAGATACCATCAGGCCAGAATCCCTGATCGAGCAAACCGTTCTGGAATAGGAATTTGTTATTTAAAAATATCCTGGTCAGCCCTTTTTCATCTTTCTCAAGTGAGATTTTCCGCATTCCGAAATATCCGGAAACGCGATCAGTTTCTTTACCATTGGTTGTTAAAGTGATCTCCATGTCATATAAAAACGGATCATCCGGTGACCATAATTCAGGATCAGGAATATTAATCTCAACAGGGGATACAGTATTTCCTTCAACAGAAGCTATCTCCCCGTTTGAATCGAATACTTTGATCTGTAGAGCAGACGGCTGGTTTTTATCAGAAGAATGAATATGTAATGTTACCTTTTCATTATCGATATCAGGTACTATCTTGTAGTTGTCAATATATTGAGAATTGACAGGTTCAATCCAAACTGTTTGCCAGATACCAGTTACAGGTGTATACCAGATACCTCCGGGGTTACTTACCTGCTTACCACGGGGTTGGAATCCGGCATCAGTTGGATCCCAAACTGATAATACAAGGTTCTGTTTCCCCTTATTTTTCAGGAATGGTGTAATATCAAAATTAAACGGGTCATATCCACCTTTGTGTATTCCGGCTTTTTTACCATTGATATAAATAGCTGTTTCCCAGTCAACTGCCTCGAAATGTAGAATAACTTTCTGTTTCTCCTGCCATTCTTCCGGGATCCGGAAAGTAGTATGATACCAGAGTTTCTGGTCGGGTTTTATACGCTTATTAACGCCCGAAAGTGCTGATTCAACAGGGTATGGGACAAGTATTTTACCATCCCAATTAGATGGTTCGGAATTCTCTTTTGGTAGGATAGCATAGTCCCACAAACCATTCAGATTTAACCAGTTTTGTCTGACCATTTGCGGTCTGGGATATTGAGGCCAGGGGTTTTCAGGATCAACATCTGAAGCCCATTGAGTAAGTAGCGGGTTTTCAGTTATCTGCCATTTTGATTGAGGAGACTGGCAACTAATAAAGAAAAATCCTGCTATAAGGGTTATAAGTAATAGAAAGTTTTTACAACGTTGCATATTAACAGGTTTTTAGTATAATTTAAGTAATTTGTAAGTATCGGAATTTACTTACTTCGTTCATGAGATCGCACCGCCCAGACGGAGCTAAGTTCAATGTATATGGCTTGATAATGGTTAATTTCATTATACTTTGCATTTTTAAGTCGACTGCCGATTGTTGACTGCCGACTGTGGACTGCTGACTATTAACTAATTATTTATGAAACCTGAAAATTAAGGTTTTTTTTAATTAATTTGCGAAGCTATGTTCTATAGCAACGGCAATAATTTCAGCCATTTTGCCAGCTCCTTCAGCATTTGGGTGAATTTTATCAGGGAACAGATTTTCATCCTCAACAAATGGTTCATACAGGTTGATAATTCTCAGGTCAAATTCAGCAGCAAGGTTATCTATCGCCGGTATTACGCCATAAACAACTACTGAATCACTGATTCCCCACCTGGTTTCAAATACCGGGACCGGATAGCACAGAAGTATCTCTGGAGCAGAACTCAGCGATTGGAAGTCACTTATCATTTTTTGATAATCATGTTCAAATTCATCAGAATATTTCCAGTTCCGGGGTTTTGAATCGTTAGTGCCTAATTTAATTATAACGATATCAGGATTGAATTCCCTGGCACAGCGGTAAGTCTCCTCATCCCAATAAGGGTAATCTCCGTGTTTCAACATTGTACGACCACTAATACCATAATTTCTAACATCATAGTCTATACCGAGAATACTGTCAAGTTGTGCAGGGTAGCTATTATGGACACGGTTCTTGATGCCTGATCCATATGTAATACTGTCTCCAATACAGGCAACTTTTATAATATTGTCAGTTGAACAGTTGGTAATCAATAAAAAGAGCAGACCGGAAACAAATAAAGACACTTTTTTCATGGTAGTGGATATTGAATTTAATGAGGTAGTTTATTTAATGTCTATCCATAAAGTCAAACAAATTTTGAATTATAGCACCAAATAACAAATAACAAATAACAAATACCAAATAAATTCCAAATATCAATTATCAAATGACCGAAACAGCTTTGAATATTGTAATTTGGGTCATTGAGATTTATTTATTCACAAAATAATTAATTTTTATAGGTGTTCATGAACTCACTTCGTTCGGTTGTATTTTGCCTGCCCCGTAGGGAAGCATGACCGTACGGGGGTGCTTGTCATTTGTGATTTTTAATATTTATTTAAACTTTCGGATTTTATAATTGTGTTATAATTTGTTTGCTTGTTATTTACTTTTTTGTGGACTGCCCGCCCGAACGTACCGTTCGGTACGGGCGGGCCGACTGTGGACTGCTGACTGTAGACTGCAGACTGTGGACTGCCGACTGATTCTTTATGAAACCTGAAAATTATGGTTTTTTTAATCAATTTGCGAAGCTATGTTCTTATTTACTTTTGAATTCAACAGGATGTGTTAAAACAACCTTTACTTTAACTCCTTGTTGTTTACCCGGTTCCCATTTAGGGGATGAAGATATTACCCTGACCGCTTCTTTATCCAGGAGAGGATTGACCTTTTTAGCGACTTCAATATTTTTGATTTTTCCGGTAACATCAATAACAAATTGAACAATTACAATACCACTTATTTCTTTTTCAACCGCTTCTTCAGGATACCGGAGATTTTTCTGAATGTATTCCTCAAAATCCTTATAACCTCTCTTTTTAAATTCCGGCATTTCTTCAACAATATTAAATATTTCTGATTCAGATTCTTCAGGTGTGGAATCATAAACAAGGGTCTTGGTTTTTTTTCTGCTTTCAGGGCTGTATTCTGCTGCCACCATTTCAATTTTTGGTTTTTCGATTATATCCCTGCCTTTAGCAGCGGCTTTTTCCAACATCTCCGGCTGATTCTGAGCAATTGCTTTAGTATCTGTAGTTTCCGCAACACTATTTGCATAAGCTACACCTGCCACCTCAAGTAAAACCCCTGTTGTATCTTCCCCCTGGAAATTCACTTCAGCAATCTTATCCTCAGTCCTTTCTATCTTTTCCAGATGCGATATATCTTTTTCCGGTTCAATTTGTAAAACCTTAACGTCTTCTGATCTCAGATCCCTTTTTTTCGCTGGTTTACTAATCAGTTCCTCTATTCCTGCTAAATCTTCTGTTTCTTCTTCGGCATAAGCAGTTTCTTCTTCTGCCCTATAAGTTTTTTCTTCCTTAACATTATCAGCAATCATTGCAGGCCTAGGAAAAAAGTCAGAATAAAAAATTCCAAATAAGCCCATAATAATAGCGATTGAAGCTGCGACAGAGATATACACAAGTTTTCTGTTGAATCTTCGGGAACTTACCTCTGCCCATTTTACCTTCCTCTGTCCGATCTTTTCCCAAAGTTGTTTTTTCAGGGAGTCAATATGTTCCTGCTGTCTCACCTGATCGGGAATACGTGCAAACCCTTCGAGTGCCTCCCTGCATAGCTGACATTCCTTCAAATGATTTTCCACCAGTTCCCTTTCTGATGAATTCAGATTTTTTCTCTTATACCGTTGTAATGTATCAAGATACAGACATCCGGACTGGTTAAAAAGCAGACCTGTATTTAAGTGGTTATTCATATGGTTGTTTTAACATTCTTTCGAGATTGCGTTTACCATTCTGTATGTAGCTTTTTACCTGCTTTAAATTATAACCGGTGATTTCAGCCACTTCCTTATATGATTTTTCCTGAAGATACATCAGCTCAATACATCTTTCCTGCTCGGGTTTTAATTGACCCATAGCTTCTTGAAGTTTATTAAACATTTCATCGATTTCCTGCTCTTTATAGGGATGCAATTCCTGCATGAATTCCACAAAGGAATGATTCATTTTTTTTTCTGTGATCTCTTCTGTACGGGGAATAATCTTTAGTTTCCGTAATTGCATTAAACAAAAATTCTTGCTTACGCTATATAACCAGGATTTGAAATTCTTTACATCGTGAATCAACAAGTCCTCAAAAAGACTTTCAAATATCTCCATCACAGCATCTTTTGAATCTTCCTCATCTTTTAAATACTTCAGGCAAATACCAAAGACCAGATGGGTGTACCGTTCAAACAATACACCAACCCATTCCGGATTCCCTGTCTCTTTATACAATTTTATTATTTCAGAATCCGGTAGATGTTGACCAGATGAATCCATTCCTGATGGCCTGTTGAAGATTTTAATAAACAATGCTGTAATGATTTATTGTATCGGAATTTTAATGTTTATGGATTGATAATGGCTAATTTCATTATACTTTACATTTTTAAGTCGGCAATCTTCAGTCAGCAGTCGGCAATCTGAAGACCGGACTATTTAATGTCAGTCTATAAAGTCAAACAAATTTTGAATTAAAGCACTGAATGGTAAATAACAAATAGCAAATAGCAAATAACAAATAAATTCCAAATATCAATTATCAAATGACCGAAACCGTTTTGATCATTGAATTTTTGAATATTGTAATTTATTTATTCACAAAATAATTAATTTTAAAGGTGTTCATGAAATCACTTCGTTAAGTTGAATTTTGGTGCTTGTCATTTGTGATTTTTAATATTTATTTTAAACTTTCGGACTTTATAGACGGACTCTATTTAATCTCGGGGTAAGTAATAGTTTCAATAGTAGCCAGTCCATCCTCGTAATGGTAAAACCCGGAACCTGAAGTTTTTCCAAAAAAACCAGATCTCACCAGACGTTTAAGAATCGGATTTGGTTTGAATTTCTGGTCTCCAAACTCTTCATACAGATTTTCCATCCATTTTACCAATTTATCAAGACCAATCCGGTCAGCCATCTCAAAAGGGCCAAACTGCATACCATATCCTTTTTTCATGGTTGTATCTATACAAGTAGTAGAAGCAATGCCTTCCATCAGGGTTTCACATGCTTCGTTGATGATTGTTACAATGAGACGTGTACTAATGTTACCGGGAGATTCATGTACAATAATCGGCTTCTTCCCGATCAGTTTAGCAAACTTAACCACAAATTCATATGATTTATCGCTTGTCTTCACTCCTTTAACCACTTCAACAATTTTAACAGTTATTGCCGGAGTAATAAAATGCAAACCAACAGC
>DAOVQI010000287.1 GCA_030628785.1 Bacteroidota bacterium | reverse complement strand
GGCACAGCAGGAACCTGATGCATCCAGTTTTCCAAGTGGAGGCATCAGGAATACTTTTGAAGCCCGGGGCTATACCGCATGGGATGTGTCATCCCCGGCGTTTATTGTCGGAGAAACCCTGTGTATTCCAACGGTATTCGTTTCATATACCGGTGAAGCTCTTGACTTTAAAACCCCCTTGCTAAAAGCTTTAGCTGCGATTGACAAGGCTGCAGTGGATGTTTGTCATTATTTTGATAAAAATGTTAACAAAATTACCCCAACCCTAGGCTGGGAGCAGGAATATTTCCTGATTGATACGGCTCTTTTTCAGGCCCGCCCGGATCTTATCCTGACTAACCGTACCCTTATGGGGCACCAGTCATCCAAAGACCAACAGTTAGATGACCATTATTTTGGGTCAATCCCGGAAAGAGTAGGTGCTTTTATGAAAAATTTTGAAATGGAAGCATATAAATTGGGCATTCCGGTAAAAACCCGTCATAATGAAGTGGCACCCAACCAATTCGAATGTGCTCCTATCTTTGAGGAGGTTAATCTGGCAAATGATCATAACCAGTTGGTCATGGATGTCATGAAAAGAGTCGCAAGTAAACATAACTTCAGGGTTTTGCTGCATGAAAAACCGTTTGCCGGTATAAACGGTTCGGGTAAACATAATAACTGGTCCCTGATGACCAATACAAATGTTAACCTGCTATCCCCCGGTAAAAATCCAAAAGGCAATTTGCAGTTTCTTACTTTCCTTGTATGTGTTGTTAAAGCAGTATATGAGAATCAGGATTTAATAAGGGCAAGCATCCTTACTGCCGGTAATGCTCATCGTTTGGGAGCAAATGAAGCTCCCCCTGCTATTATTTCCATTTTTCTGGGTTCAAAATTAACAGTAACACTGGATGAAATAGTTGAAAAAGTTACGGATAGCAAGATGACACCGGATGAAAAAACAGAACTGAAGCTTGGAATAGGTAAAATACCTGAGATTTTGCTGGATAATACTGACAGGAACCGAACTTCACCTTTTGCTTTTACGGGTAACCGTTTTGAATTCCGGGCTGTTGGCTCATCCGCTAACTGTGCTTCGGCAATGATTGCATTGAACACGGCTGTTGCCGATCAGCTTAGAAAATTTAAAATAGACGTGGATGCAATCATCAACAAGGGAGTTAAAAAAGATGAAGCGATTTTTCAGATTGTAAAAAAATACATTGTTCATTCTGAAAAAATAAGGTTCGAGGGAGACAGCTATAGTGAAGAATGGAAAAACGAAGCAGCCAAAAGAGGACTTACCAATATTACCAGTGTGCCTGAATCATTGACCATGTACCTTACCGACAAGGCCAAAAAAGTGTTAATTGGCAATGGTATTTTCGTTGAAAAAGAACTGGAAGGCAGGGTGGAAGTTGAATTCGAAAAATTCACAAAAAAGATACAAATTGAAGCGCGTGTCCTTGGCGATTTAGCCATAAACCATATCGTACCTACTGCCATACAATACCAGAATACATTGATTGAAAATGTATCAGGTTTGAAAAACATCTATAACGAAGAGGAATTTAATGAGTTAGCAGGAGCCCGGAAGGAATTAATAAAGGAAATTTCAGAATATATTTCTATTATCAAAGCAAAGGTTCATGAAATGGTTGAGGCAAGAAAAGTGGCCAATAAAATTGAAAATCAAAAGGACAAAGCATTTGCTTATGAAAAAAACATTAAACCTTTCTTTGATAAAATAAGATATCATATCGATAAGTTGGAATTAATTGTTGATAACGAAATTTGGCCTCTTCCAAAATACCGTGAACTCCTTTTTACACGTTAATAATTTAACGTATCGGAATTTATTCACTTCGTTTATGAGATCGCCCCGCCCAGGCGGGGCTAAGTTCAAAATTGTTTATTGATTTACAACAAGTTATGTGTATGTAATAAAACTTATTTTATAAAAGGCTAAGGCTGAGGCTAAGGCTAAGGTTTTTATGTATTCATTTTAAACTTGTTCCTTATACCTTTGTGTTTATTTTTTGAATTTAAAACATAATTCTTCTTTAATTCCTTTTTTTCCTTAGCCTTAGCCTCAGCCTTATTCCACAATCATTCAAATTTAGCAGTTTCATTTGAATAGTATTAACCTTTTTAATTACTTTGCGAAGCTATGTTCTTTACTTTTACCAACTGAAACGAAAAGGTTCCAGGTATGAAATTTTTTTTTCTGCTTACTGTATATTTTCTGGTTTTTTCAAGTCTTTCTTATCCGCAGAAGAAAAGGACCGAGAGAGCCGATGAGGCATATGATGCAGGAGAATTCTATGAGGCAATCGATCTGTATAAAAATGCCTATTCGGCAATAAAAGATAAACAGGAAAAAACCAGGGTAACCTTTCAAATTGCTGAGTGTTACCGGAAGACCAACAATTCGAAACAATCAGAGTTACGGTATAAAAAAGCTATAAACCTGGAGTATCCTGACCCGATTACTATTCTTTGGTATGCCGAAGCAAAAAAAATGAACCAGAAATATGAAGATGCCATCGATGAGTTTAAAAGGTACAAACAACTTGTCCCGGATGATCCGCGATCAGATAATGGTATTCTGTCATGTGAAATGGCGCTTGAATGGATGGAAAATCCGGTTGGATATAAAGTTGAGGAGATAAGATATTTCAATTCAAGAGGATTTGATTTCAGTCCGGCATATGCCCAGGAAGATTATTCTGTTATTTATCTTACCTCATCCAGAGAAGAAGCTACCGGTAAAAAAACTCATGGCGCAACAGGACAGAATTTTACTGATATTTTTGAGTCAAGGAAAGACCGTAAAGAGAAATGGAGTGTCCCGGTACCGTTGGATGAAACGATTAATACAGAGTATGAGGAGGGAACTCCGTCTTTCACAAGTGATTATAAAACCATGTACTTTTCCAGGTGTGAGGTAAGCAAACGGAAGAAATTGGGGTGTAACATTTTTTTTGCTAAAAGAAGTGCTGAGGGATGGAGCAAACCTGAACTGCTGGAAATATTCTCAGATAGTTTAATTGCTGCTCATCCTTCAATATCGAAGGATGAATTCACACTATACTTTGTATCTGATCTGGATGATGGTTATGGTGGTAAAGATATATGGAAGATTACAAGACAAAACAAGACAGGCAATTGGGGATCACCCGAAAATCTTGGCCCGGATATAAATACGGAAAGGGATGAAGTATTCCCCTTCATACACCCTGATGGAACGTTATATTTTTCATCCAATGGACATTTGGGAATGGGAGGATTGGATATCTTCAGGGCAGCAATATTGGAAGACGGTACGTGGAAAATCGAAAATATGCGATACCCAATTAATTCGTCTGCTGATGATTTTGGGATAGTCTTTGAAAATGAATCGGAAAAGGGATTTTTCAGCTCAACCAGAAAAGGGAGAAGAAACGATGATATTTTTTCCTTTATTTTGCCACCACTTAAATTTAATTTATTGGGAGTGGTCAGGGATGAGAAATCCGAAGAACCTCTTTCTTCCTCCACGGTCAAATTAATTGGAAGTGATGGCACAAATATCGAAGCAGAAACAGCTGATAACGGCTCTTTTCGCTTTAGGTTAAAACCCGGTACCGATTATATTTTTATTGCCTCCAAAAGAGGGTATCTTAACGGGAAAGGCAGAGAAACCACCAAGGGGCAGGATAAAAGCAAAGATTTCCGAACAACCATCCTGTTATCCTCCATCGCGAAGCCCATCGAACTTTCAAATAGTAACGTTTTTTATGATTTTGCCAAATGGGATCTCAGACCGGAAGCCATGGTGTCTCTTGACCGGCTTGTGGAAACCCTTGACGATAATTCAAATGTTACTATTGAATTAATGTCCCATACCGACTCCAGGGATACGGAAGAATTTAATCTGGAATTATCCCAAAAAAGAGCGCAATCAGTAGTCAACTATCTTATTGTCAAAGGAATAGCAGCCGACCGTCTGTCTGCTAAAGGATATGGGGAGTCAAACCCAAAAGTGGTTAGCAAGAGGGTTGTCGAACAATACCCGTTTTTAAGGGAAGGTACCATATTAAACGAAGCTTTTATTAATGGTTTTGCCAGCATTGAACAACAGGAAATTGCTCACCAACTTAACCGCCGGACTGAATTCAGGGTAGTGAGAACTGATTATCAGGATAAGGAGGAATAAAGAACATAGCTTCGCGAATTTATTAAAAAATATATATTAATGAGAGAGATGTGTTAAATTTGTTTGATTGTAGCACAAGGCTGAGGCTAAGGCTGAGGCTGAGGGGAAAAAGAAAATAAAGAAGAATTAAATCAAGAGTACAAAGAGTTAATAGGTGAGTAGGTATACCGGAAAGATAAAAGCAGGTAAAGACACATTACTATGATGACAAATATATTATAAATCAGAAGGTTAAGTATAAATAATAGATAACAGATGAAGAATACCTTGAGATTAAATAATAAGGTAAAATATGATTAAACTTTATATCTGAAAAAAACCTTAGCCTTAGCCTAAGCCTTAGCCTAAAAAATTACAAGGCAATTAAAAAGAGGCATAACTCATTGTATATCAGATTATGTTTTTGAAATACCGATACATATAAATTAAAAAAAATGAAAAAATCGAGAACCGTATTACGTTATATGTTTCTTCTCCTGATGTTGGGAT
>DAOVQI010000412.1 GCA_030628785.1 Bacteroidota bacterium | reverse complement strand
TCAAGAGGAAATAGTTATGAACTTAATAATCAATCATTATTATCAAGGACATTATATATATTAGCGATGAAGAAAAAGATGCTCTCATCAAGGTCTACAGGGCAGTAATAGAAAAGCTGGATTCAATGATAAAAAGTATAGAAATAGCCAGGAAATAACAATGGAATATATAACAGGAAAGATAACACTACGAGAAATATTCTATTTGTACTGGGGAGCTTATATAAAATGGTATGATGGTAAAGTAAGAGAAGTGGTAATAGAAAATGTTATTAAGATATTACAATGCCGCACACCCCTGTTAGGGTATCATATGTATAAATGCGTCCAATGCAGTAGGGCCAGATTAATACAACATAGTTGTAAAAGCAGGTTCTGTAACTGTTGTGGTGAAATTATGACATATAAATGGACAGATGAAAGATTAAAATGAGACAAATTGAATTTAATAAGTCTAAAATGAGCAGTCAAATCCCTTAGCCTCAGCCTTAGCCTTTAATACGAGAATGATTATTAAAATGATATAACTTGGTATATATCAATGAATAATTTTGAACTTAGCCCCGATGGCTATTGGGGCGATCTCATGAACGAAGTGAGTAAATTCCGATACATTTTATTAGTCAGGCCCTGACTGCTTTTTATCACTTCAATTCCCCCTTTCGTCCCCTTCGATGATAATTTTATGTAAAAAGTTAAAAAAAGTTCAATTTCAAAGCAACCTTTTTCCTCAATTAATCATCTATAATATAAGGGATTATATTGATGGTGAAAAATATTTCCCTGTTGAAGGGCATCCATCATTCAACAGAAGATATTTGACGGTACCGGTTTGCCTTCTTGAAATACAAGTATTACATTGGTTAACAAATAGTTATAGTCATTTTCAAAACAATTAGAAAGGATAATTAAACAATCCTTTGAAAGGTTTGTTATTAAATATAAAGTACATAAATAAATTAGGAGTTATACTATGGATTCAAAATCAGGGAATTTGGAGGATATCCAAAATCCAACAAAACGCGCTATTGTAAAATTTTTGACGGATAACGGGGTATCCTATTTGGGAGAGATTATCAAAAATTTGTCATTATCTTATTCCTCCGGGTATAAATATATAGAAGAGTTAAAGGAAGAAGGTTTTATT
The DNA here is from genome assembly GCA_030628785.1 of Bacteroidota bacterium. Taxonomy (GTDB): domain Bacteria; phylum Bacteroidota; class Bacteroidia; order Bacteroidales; family VadinHA17; genus CAZEWS01. The sequence goes on along the minus strand of DAOVQI010000412.1, from coordinate 1,504 downwards.
GACAATACCATCAGTCCGCCAAAATTTAACCTTACCCGGGAAGCAAGCTAGTTTTCCGGGCAATCCTTTTTTGCATCAATCGGGGGTTGATGTATTCTATGGGATTTGTATCTTATTGTTCCTTTTCAGTTACTTCTCACCGGTTTCCGGCATCAAAACCACCTGAACATAATTATTCATATTAAAGTATTTTCTGGCTGTGTTTTGAATCATTTCCGCTGACAAAGTCTTTACTAACTGTGGATAATCCAGGATTTTTTCAGGATTTTGTTTGGTATAATAACTGTTTTGCAGGTTTCTGAGCCAGAATAAATTTTCCTTCAGGTTCGTTTCATATTCACGATTCTGCGTTTCCCTGACTTTGGTAATATAAATATCATCCGGGCCTGATATCTTCATGCTGTCTATCTGTTCAAAAAGGATTTTAGTGAGTTCCTCAACCCGTTCAGGATTGCACCCAAATGATATGGAAATACTGTATCTCTGCCTGGGATACAATGAAGCGGATGACCAAATCCTTACACCATAGGTGCCTCCCAGGTCTTCTCTGAGAATTTCCCTCAATTTAATGCTCATTACGTCCGTCATGGAATTCAAAGCATAACTGTTTTCCCTTGACCATTCCATTGGACCTGAAAAAACTAACCTAACCTGGCTTTTGGGCTCTATACCTTTCTGAACGGTTTTTTTTATAATCCCTTTTGGGCGTTTGATGCCTGGATCTTTCCACGTTTCATTACGGTTAAGGGAAGGCAATCCGCCCAGATAGGATTTTATCAGTGGCTTAATTTTTTCAAACTCAAAATTTCCCACGAAAAAGAAAATAAAATCACTCGCATCAGCATAACGGTCCTTGTAGAATTTATATAAAGTTTCCAACTCGATTTCATCCAACAGCTCTATCGACCAGGGCCGTTCCCGGTAGTGATATTGTGCCAGTGTTACCTGGATAGTATCGTAAAATGCAGATTCCGGGCTTAAGCTTCTGTTTGCTATAAATCCTTTCATCCGGGTAATGTAGGAGCTAAATGATTCGTTGTCGATCCGGGGGGAAGTCATGTAAAGATAAATTAATTGAAACATGGTTTCCATATCCTGGGGTGAAGCGCTTCCGATAACTCCTTCGGTAAGCGTACTGATGTACGGGGACACATTGACGACTTTTCCCGTTAATTTTTTATTTAATTCGGTGAGGTTTAATCCTCCGACTCCACTTTCCCTGATAATATCTGTGGCTACATTGGCTGACATATAATCATCGTCATCTATTAAAGAATTCCCGCCTGGACTGAAAGCCTGAAACCGGATTTCATCATTTTTAAAATCAGTAGGTTTAAGAACCACCTTCACACCATTCGAAAGTGTCCATTCGGTTACTCCAAGTTTATCGAGACTTTTTTCAATGATGATCTCTGCAGCTTTCGGAGGTTCTTTTACAAGAGGCTCTGCTGAAACCTCATCCACATATGCCTGTATTTCTTTGTTTTCAACAGTTTTGAATACG
>DAOVQI010000275.1 GCA_030628785.1 Bacteroidota bacterium | reverse complement strand
TGATGCATTTTAGTGGTCAGACGAGTTAGACCACATTGGTTTGAATTTTAGTTTGAATTGGAAGCCATAATATTACTCGTCAGACCACTACTACTGTAATGCGATTATTTTAAATTTGAAACATTGCAATTATGTTATGGATTATGAGAAAAGTTAAAACATTTTAGTGGTCAGACGAGTAACAAGTAAACAACTATGTATTTCGAAACAGATTATATATATCATATTTATAACCGGGGCAATAATGGTGAAATAATTTTTTACAGTAAGGATAATTATATGTTTTTCCTGCAAAAAGTAAAAAAAGAAATTTCACCTGTTACAGAAATCCTGGCATATTGCCTTATGCCAAACCATTTCCATTTCCTTGTACAGGCCACCGAATCATCATGTAGTTTCTATCAGCCAAAGTCCGGTAAAGCAATCCAGATGCAGACACTTGTTAAGAAAATTGCCCTTGTTCTCAGTTCTTATTCAAGAGCTATAAACAAACAGGAAAAAAGAACCGGTGGATTATTTTCACCCAAAACAAAAGCTAAATCATTAAATTTATTACAAAATAAAAATGATTACCTGTTAAGCTGTTTTCATTATATTCACCAAAATCCGTTTAGTACTGGGTTGGTTGAGAAAATAGAACATTGGGAGTTTTCATCCTTTATTGAATATCTTTATGACAAAGAATATTTGTGTAATATCGAACTTGGTAAGGAACTTCTGAATTTAAATGAAGATTTTTATGTACAATCATATATAATAATTGACGAGCAGGAATTATATCCTGTTATTTGAGTGCCTATCAGACTACTCCAGGTGATTATATTACTCGTCAGACCACTACTCCTGCCAAGCGATTAGTTTAGATTTGAAACATTGCAATTATGTTATGAGTTATGAGAAAAGTTAAAACATTTTAGTGGTCAGACGAGTAGGTTAGACTTTAAACTTTAAACTTTTTAAACTGAACTCTTTAATAAACATGTCAAAATCATCTAACAATAAAATCCTACTGAGTCACGGTAGTGGCGGCAAGTTATCTCATGACTTAATCCGTAATGTATTTATAAAATATTTTAATAACGATGTATTAACCCAACAAACAGATTCAGCGATACTCGATTTGATTGAAGGCAACCTTGCGTTTACCACTGATTCGTATGTTGTTGATCCTGTTTTTTTCCCGGGAGGGGATATAGGAAAATTATCAGTTTGTGGTACAATAAATGATCTTGCGGTTTCAGGAGCAGAACCACTTTACCTGAGTTCATCTTTTATTATTGAAGAAGGGTTTTCCATAAAAGACCTGGAGACCATTGTAAAATCGATGGCTGACGAGGCGAAAAAGGCGGGTATAAAGATTGTTGCAGGAGACACAAAGGTGGTTGATCGTGGGAAGTGCGATAAAATTTTTATCAATACTTCAGGTATAGGTTTCCTGGATCCGGAAAGAAAAAATATCAGTACAGGAGATAAGATACAGGTTGGCGATAAAATTATTATCAATGGTTCCATAGGTGATCACGGTATAGCGATATTGGCAGCCCGCGAATCACTTCATTTTAAGCTGGATCTGGAATCAGATTGTGCATCGCTGCATCATCTGATAGGTGAAGTTTTATCCATATCTTCCGGAGTCAAATTTATGAGAGATGCAACCAGGGGAGGGTTGGCAACCGTTTTAAGTGAGTTGGCTGAAAACAGGGAGTATGGTATTGATCTGGAAGAAACAGCTATACCTGTAAAAGAAAACGTGAAAGGAACATGCGAAATTTTCGGTTTCGATCCTTTATATATGGCAAATGAAGGAAAGGTTGTGATGGTGGTGGGGAACTCTGACGAAAAAGGAATAATCGATGTTTTAAAACGAAATCCCCTGGGTAAAGACAGTGCGGTAATTGGAGAGATTGTTGACAGTCATCATGGACAAGTAGCCCTTCAAACAGAGGTTGGTGGAAGAAGAATTGTAGATATGTTGGTTGGTGAACAGTTACCAAGGATATGTTAATTAGTTTAGGACTGGTTCTGCTCAAGGCCATTGTCACTGTAAAATTTCTTATGGGAAGGGGAGAGTTCTTCAAAGGCGATATAGTGTTTTTTACAACCCTTTCTGGAGCAAATGATCACTTTCCCTCCTTTGATAACATTTAAGGAAACCATTGGCGCCCGGCATTCCTCGCATTCCATTTTGGTGACTAATTGGCGGTCACAGTGCGGACAATAAAATCTGGCAATAACCCTTTCAGGAATTGACAGATCACTTTTGTGATTGTAACTTCCGTAAATTGAGGATAACCGGATAAAACTCGATTTATCGTCAATTTCAATCTTCAACAAAATACTTGGCTTATCGTTGATCTTATTCTCAGGATCCATCAAAGATTTTTCGCAATAGGGACATTTGACATTCAGTGAAAATAATTGTTCCATGGTATAATATTTTACAGGGTTGTTGAATACTTTTATCAGATGATTCTTTTATTAAAGGTATAAAAAATCCAGGAATATAACAAGGTTTCATAAAATAACGTTAATGATATGGTAAGATTATTATTTTTGTTTTATTATTGAAAAGAAGATGCACGAATTATCCATTGCAATGAACATTATTGATATTGCCGGCGAATATGCTGAAAAAGCAAATGCCAAGGTTGTACATAGGATTGATATTGAGGTTGGAGAATTGTCCGGTGTGGTTTTTGAAGCGCTTGAGTTTGCTATGGAAAATGCAAAAAAAAATACGATTCTTGAAAAAACAGAATGCTTTATTATCAGAATTCAGGGGAAAGTTCATTGCGAAAATTGTTCTTATGAATTTGATACGGATAATGTTTATACTCCATGTCCAAAGTGTGGTGATTACCGGCAGGAAATTATCCAGGGCAGGGAATTAAGGGTGAAGTCACTTACTGTGGAATAGGGATAAAGTTAAAAGTGAATGGCTTTACTTGATTTGTTTACTATGTTCTAGTATCGGAATTTATTATTCACTTCGTTCATGAGATCGCTGCGCTAAGTTCACTTCGTTCATGAGATCGCCCCGATAGCCATCGGGGCTAAGTTCAAAAATTTCCCTTATCATATGGGTGATTCCGTAGAGATTAAAAAAATCCAAAGTTCAAAATCCCAAGTTCAAAATAAATTCCAAACCCCAAATCCCAAGCTCAAAACTATTGCTTTGAAAAGCAGGATTAACTTCTTTTCCCAAATAACAACAATCGCTTACGTAGTTGACCCTTAAAAAGGGTTAATTTTTAAAATTTTAGTAGTTAAGAAGTTTTTCTGTAAAAATATATATTGGAATATCCATTTTATAATTTGAGACAAAGAAGCATTTGCTTCCTGTTTTAATTGATTTAACATCTTTTTGAAGTTAAATGCTGCTCCGGACAATAAGGTATTCATACTATCTCCTATACTTCCTTTAAGATAATTACGTAACATTTTATGATCATATTTTAAATGCCCGATTATTGGTTCAATGGCGGCCCTGGCTCTACATCTCTTTCTTTTTTTCTGTTTTTGATAGTTATTAGCTGATTTGCTAATTGGTCCAGGTTTAACAATTTCCGTATTGCCTATGCTCTTTTTCCCTTTATAACCCCTGTCCACAATGGCTACTTTTGGCTCTGTTCCTCTTAGCCGTTTTGTCTGGTTTAGTTGAGGTTCCAGTGTATGACCATCATAGATATTTCTTTTAAATGCCATTGCCCCTACTATTACTCCTGTGGTTTTTGTCAAAACAATGGAGCTTTTATTACCAAATTCGTAAGGTTTACTATCTTTCCCTTTAGCTATACAGGATACCTCAGGTTCATGAATGCTATAAATTTTATTCTTACTATTTCTTTCTTGTTGAAGAACACGCTGAAAAATCTTAAACAATTCCATATGTTGTTCCAACACTTCATTTGGAAGTTTCCTTTGAAGTTCTCTGGTTAGTCGCCCAGCAATTGTTTTTATTTTCCTGGCTGCCGCTCTGGCCTTTTTCCTTCTCTTTGGATGATTCCTGAATCGCTGATCAATCATTAATTGCTTTACTACTCTTGCATAAGATTGCCTTAGTTCAATATTATTCTGCTTTGCAATTTTGATGCATTTGTCGATGATTTTTTTCTGAAGTTTAACATCAGTAGGAAAAGTAATGTTCTTTTCTTGTACTGTTGTGTCAATTAAAACTTCTTTTTCCTGTGATGCTTTACCAAATAAATCAATTGAAAGCTTTAATAATTTTTCAGCTCCTTCTTCTCCTATTCTATCACGGAAATGAACAAAATCACTTGGATCAAATGGCTGTTCAAATTGAAAATATGTCTCCCCGCAAAAGTACTGCCAATAAGGATTCTCTATCCATCTTTCAATTACACTTTCATCGCTCTGATTGTAAATTTGTTTCAAAAGTATTAACCCAACAATCTTCCTGACAGGAACAGATGGTCGACCAATATCCTTGTAGTATTTGCTAAACTCTTTCTCAATGTTGTTCCAATCAATTTTTTCTGCTAAAAGACAAAGTTCATGTTTCAAATTGATTATTTTTTCTAGCGGTGTTTGAAACATGTTTAGCTGGGGATTTTTGTCAATTTTTCCTAACATAATCTGCAAGTTTTTTATTAAAATTGTAAAAAACCTTGCAATTTATACTACTAGTTTTATTAAAGTTATTAACACTATTACATTAGTATTCAACAATTTATATACTTCCTAAGGGAGGACTACGTAAGTCGTAGGGTTTTTTCCTTTCTGCCATGTTTAGTTTTTTGGATTTTAAAGTTGGGATTTATTTTGGATTTTGTCCCGATAGCTATCGGGATTGACCTTTGAACTTTCAGATCTACTGTTTTTCA
>DAOVQI010000347.1 GCA_030628785.1 Bacteroidota bacterium | reverse complement strand
TGATTGGGTGAGACCTGCCAGGGTTTGGAGAACCTGGCAGAGTCTGTGAAGGGATGAAAGATGTTGAGGTTGAGGTTGAGATTGAGATTAAGATTGAGAGGTTGAGGAATTGATGGCAAATGTCAGATGGCAAATGTCAAATGTATTATGTGGAGCATAAATTCATTGATGTAAAGTAATGTAAGAAAAAATAACAGTCAGAAACATATTATAATCATCGCTTAATCAGTTTCAACAATGAAGAAAAAAATCCAACATTTGACATCATACATTTGACCTCTGACTTTTGACATAAAAACCTTGTTGAACCGGAATTCAGGATTAAGGAACTGAGAGACTGGGTGAAACCTGCCAGCGTCTGCCCTGCCTGCCAACACGGCAGGCAGGCGCAACTTGGGTTAAACAATTTATTTCAACTGATTAGTAACCATAATTTTAATATTTATTAATTATCTTTGCACACTATTTTAAAAATTGGCTTACAAACACATGATAAAGATTACGTTTCCGGATAAATCCATAAGAGAGTTTAATAATGATGTTACAGGAATTGAAATCGCCCGGAGCATTAGTGAACGATTGGCACAGGAAGTATATGCAATTTCTGTTAATGATGAAGTGTGGGATTTAACCCGACCGATTAATAAGGACGTATCGATAAAATTACATAAATGGGAAGATACTGAAGGAAAACATGCATTCTGGCATTCATCAGCACATTTGTTGGCAGAAGCCCTTGAGTCTCTTTATCCGGGAATTAAATTCGGGATCGGACCTGCTATAGAAAACGGCTTTTACTATGATGTTGATCCGGGAGATGAAGTGATCATTAAAGACAATGACCTTGTCAGGATCGAGCAGAAAATGATCGAGCTGGCCCGGCAAAAGAGTAGTTATATACGTAAGAAGATAAACAAGGCTGAAGCTTTGGATTATTTCACAAAAAAAGGTGATGAATATAAAGTAGAATTGATCAGCGAACTGGTTGATGAGGATATATCCCTTTATACTCAGGGTAGCTTTACCGACCTGTGCCGTGGTCCGCATTTACCAAGCACTGAACCCATAAAAGCAATTAAGCTGTTGAGTATCGCCGGTGCTTACTGGCGCGGTGATGAGACCAGAAAACAATTAACAAGAATTTATGGTATTACCTTTCCTAAAAAGAAAATGCTTGATGAATATCTTATTATGCTTGAAGAAGCGAAGAAAAGGGATCATCGCAGAATTGGAAAGGAACTGGAGTTATTTACATTTAGTAAAAAAGTCGGACAAGGTCTGCCTTTGTGGTTGCCCAAGGGAGCACAGTTGCGTGAACGCCTCGAAAATTTTTTAAGAAAAGTACAGGTTGACTATGGTTATTTGCCTGTAATCACTCCGCATATCGGCCAAAAAGAATTATATATTACTTCAGGTCATTATGGTAAATATGGTAAAGACTCATTTCAGCCAATTCAAACACCGGAGGAAAATGAAGAATTCATGTTAAAACCCATGAACTGTCCACATCATTGTGAAATTTACAAAAATAAACCACATTCTTACAGAGACCTCCCGTTAAGGTATGCTGAGTTTGGAACTGTTTACCGGTATGAAAAAAGTGGAGAATTACATGGATTAACAAGGGTGCGAGGGTTCACCCAGGATGACGCACATATTTTTTGCCGCCCTGACCAATTGAAGGAAGAGTTTATTAAGGTGATCGATATCGTATTCCTGATTTTTAAAACCCTTGACTTCAATGACTTTATTACGCAGGTTTCGTTACGGGATTGGGAAAACGATGAGAAATATATGGGAAGTGAAGAGAATTGGAAAAAGGCTGAGAAGGATATCCTGGAAGCGTGTGACGAAAAAGGACTGGATTATATTATTGAGTATGGTGAAGCTGCTTTTTATGGCCCAAAACTGGATTTTAATGTAAAAGATGCCTTGGGCAGAAAATGGCAACTGGGTACTATACAGGTCGATTATAATCTTCCTGAAAGGTTCGATTTGGAATATATCGGTGCTGATGATAAAAGGTATCGCCCGGTAATGATACACAGAGCCCCTTTTGGATCAATGGAAAGATTTGTTGCCATGCTGATAGAACATACAATGGGAAAATTCCCTCTATGGCTGACACCCGATCAGGTTGTTATTCTTCCTATCAGTGAAAAATATAACGATTACGCAAAAAAAGTTTTTAATTTTCTAAATAATTCCGATATTCGCACTCTGATTGATGAGCGTAACGAAAAGATTGGTAAGAAGATAAGAGATAATGAACTAAAAAAGATCCCCTACCTTCTGATTGTTGGAGAAAGAGAAGTGGAAAACGAGACCATTTCAGTAAGGAAGCAGGGAGAAGGGGATCAGGGCACTATGAAATTAACTGATTTTACAAAATTTATTCAAGAAGAAATCAGAAAAAAGAGAACATAGCTTCGCGAATTTATTAAAAAATATATATTATTGAGAGAGATGTGTTAAATTTGTTTGATTGTAGCACAATTAGAAAGAGGCATAACTCATTGTATTTCAGATTATGTTTTTGAACTTAGCTCCGATGGCTATCGGGGCGATCTCATGATCCGCCATCCCGATAACTATCGGGAGGCGGAGAGTAAATTCCGATACATATAAATTTCACGAATTAATAAGGAGGAATAAGTTATAGCTGTACCAAATTTCAGAAGGAGAAACTTTAGGAAAAATCAGCCAAGGTATTCAATTAATGAGGCGATAAGGGCCAAAACAGTAAGGGTAGTTGGTGAGAACATAAACAATCCGGGGATTTATTCCATTCAGGAGGCCCTTCAGATGGCTGACGAATTGGATCTTGACCTGGTGGAAATATCGCCAAAGGCCGCCCCCCCTGTCTGTAAAGTCACTGATTATCAGAAGTTTCTTTATCAACAAAAAAAGAAACTTAAAGAAATGAAAGCCAAAGCCACAAAAATTGTGGTTAAGGAAATCCGGTTTGGCCCAAATACCGATGAGCATGATTACAATTTTAAACTAAGACATGCTCAAAAATTCCTCAGTGACGGAGCAAAATTAAAGGCCTTTGTGTTCTTTAAAGGACGAACAATACTATTTAAAGAAAAGGGTGAAATCCTTCTGTTAAGATTGGCCCAGGACCTTGAAGAATATGGAAAAGTGGAACAATTACCAAAACTGGAAGGGAAAAAAATGATAATGTTATTTTCACCCATGACACCTGGAAAAAGGAAAAAGTAAAGATTATTTATAAAGAGAGGAGAAAGAAGTAATGCCAAAAATGAAGACAAACCCTGGAGCAAAGAAGAGATTTTCTTTAACGGGTACGGGAAAGATCAAGAGAAAACATGCTTACAAAAGCCATATTCTGACAAAAAAAGCAAAAAAAAGAAAAAGGAATCTGACGTATTTCACCGCAGTTCATAAGGCTGATGAGAAAAACATCAAATTATTGCTGGCACAAAAATAATTTGATTTCAGTCAAATAAATTCTATTGTTAACAGAAGAACATAGCTATGCAAATTAATTAAAAATTCAACAAATATAAATAATATTCTAATTTTGAACTTAGCGATAGCGATCTCATGAACGAAGTGAGTAAATTCAATGCTTCAAAGGCTGAGGCTAAGGCTGAGGCTAAGGAAGGTAAGAGGTTTTAGAAGTTTAGGGCATAAATAATAAAAGATGGCATACAAAGATTTTAC
>DAOVQI010000362.1 GCA_030628785.1 Bacteroidota bacterium | reverse complement strand
ATTTCGTAACTCGTAACTCGTAACCCGTAACCAGTACCCAGAACTGAGAACCGAAAACCGAAAACCGAGAACCAAATCTCATCTCACCAATTCCAAAAACTGTGACTCCAGGCTTTTCTTTTTTACTTCTAATTTTTTCAATACAATACCCTGTTTAAAGGCATATTCATTAATATCTGCCGGACTAACATGATCAGTTAGCACAATGGTAATGTCATATTCATTCTGCTGTATGGATTTTGTCAAACCCGACCGGACCAACAGTTCATAAAGTTCATTGAGGTTGCCGGATGAAACAACTACCAGGTCGTCTTCGGTTAGCAATTCATTTACCCTTCCACTGGCAATTAATTTTCCACATTTTAATATACCAACATGTGTACAGACTTTTTCAACCTCATCAAGTATATGGCTGGCCATAATAATGGTTTTACCTTTTTGGGCTTCCGATAATATGATATTTCTGACTTCAGCTATTCCTTCCGGATCGAGACCGTTTGCAGGTTCATCCAGGACGAGTACTTCCGGATCACCCAGTAGTACGGCGGCAAAACCAAGCCGTTGTTTCATTCCAAGGGACAGAGTCTCAAACCTTGAAAACTTACGAGCCAATAAATTGGTTATACCCAATACCCGGTTTATATCTTCTTCCGGGATATTTTTTATTCTTGATATGATTTGCAAATTTTGGTATAGCGAGAGGTAGGGGTAGAAATTTGGAATTTCAACAAGAGAGCCAATACGTTGACTAATCGACTTATGGAGTTCCTGACCAAACCAACGGAACAAACCTTTTTGGGGTTTCAATATGCCGGTAATGATGGATAGGGTTGTTGTTTTTCCGCTACCGTTTGGACCTAAAATCCCATAAACATTCCCTTTTTCTACAGTAAAAGATAAGTCGTCGATTGCATTAATTTTACCGTAACTTTTGCAGAGACTGTTTATTGCTAACACTTCAGTCATCAGTTTCCCATTTCCGACAAAAACTTAATCCTCATCAGACGAATATCTTCTTCTGTGAATTCATCCTCTCCAAGTTCCTGTAAGGCTTCGTTAATAGATTCGGTTTTCGCTTCATCGCGAAAATATTCAAAGACATCTTGTTGATGATCCTCATCCAATACCTGATCAATATAATAGTCGAGATTAATTTTTGTGCCGGAATGTACAATTGCCTCAATTTCCTTAAGAAGGTCATTCATTTCCAGGTTCTTCGCGTCCGCAATATCTTCGAGAGAGCGTTTACGGTCGATGCTTTGTATGATATAGACTTTTAAACCGGATTTATTTATAATGGATTTCACAACCATATCCTGGGGTCGAAGGATTTCTTTTTCTTCAACATGCTTTTTAATAATCTCGATAAATTCTTTTCCATACCTTTTTGCTTTGCCAACGCCTACACCGGAAATATTCTGCAGTTCTTCGAGGATAACGGGATATTGTATAGCCATATCTTCCAGGGAGGGATCCTGAAAGATCACGAAGGGTGGCAAATTCAGTTTTCTTGATATTTGCTTCCTCAGGTCTTTGAGAATATTAAACAATTCCTCATCAACAACCCCGGTTTTTTGACCCGGCCCCAAGGCGTCTTCCTCCCCGTTTTCATTATACTCATGATCTTGTGTTACCATAAATGAATAAGGGTTTTTTAAGAATTCATACCCATCTTCACTTACTTTCAGCAATCCATAATTTTCAATATCCTTGATTAATAAACGGGAGATTAGAGCCTGACGAACCATTGCATTCCAAAATTTATCATCTTTTTCATTTCCCGAGCCAAATACCTCTAACTGATGATGTTTGTAGGTTTTAACTGCAGATGTCAAATCTCCTGTTAAGATATTGACTATATGGTCTGCTTTAAATTTTTCTTTTACTTCAAGTACCGTCTCAATTACTTTACGGATATATTTTTTGCCTTCAAATTGGGTTTTAGGGTGAATGCAGTTGTCACAGGTTTCACAATTATCTTCAAGGTATTTTTCTCCAAAATAATTTAACAATTGTTTTCTTCTGCAAATGGATGACTCGGCATACGAAGCCGTTTCAAGGAGCAATTGTTTCCCGATTTCCTGTTCAGCAATGGGTTTCCCCTGCATGAATTTTTCAAGCTTCTGAATATCTTTATAACTGTAAAAAGTGATACAACGGCCTTCCCCGCCATCTCTGCCGGCACGGCCTGTTTCCTGATAATATCCCTCGAGGCTTTTGGGAATATCATAATGTATAACAAAGCGTACATCCGGTTTATCGATTCCCATTCCAAAAGCGATGGTAGCCACGATCACGTCGATATCTTCCATAAGAAATTCATCCTGGGTAGTCGTCCTTGTTTCCGAATCCATTCCGGCATGATATGGTAATGCCTTAATACCGTTAACCTTCAGTATTTCGGCCAATTCCTCAACTTTTCTCCGGCTCAGGCAATAGATGATCCCTGATTTACCCGAATTGTTTTTTATGAATTTAATGATTTCCTTGGCTGCGTTTACTTTTGGACGCACCTCATAATAGAGATTAGGCCTGTTAAAGGATGATTTAAATACATTAGCATGCATAATGTCAAGGTTCTTCTGGATATCATGTTGAACCTTGGGTGTTGCTGTTGCTGTTAAAGCAATAATGGGTGCAGCACCAATTTCATTTATAATGGGACGAATTCTCCGATATTCAGGTCGAAAATCATGCCCCCATTCCGAAATGCAATGTGCCTCATCTATGGCATAAAAAGATATTTTAATCTTTTTCAGGAAATCAATATTCTCTTGTTTCGTCAGTGACTCAGGAGCAACATATAATAGTTTTGTCTTTCCGGATAAAATATCTTTTTTAACTTGCTGGATTGCCAGTTTTGTCAATGAAGAATTCAAAAAATGTGCAACGCCATCTTCGGTGCTGAAACTCCGCATCGCATCCACCTGGTTCTTCATTAAGGCAATGAGAGGTGATATAACAATAGAAGTGCCCGGACTTATAAGAGATGGTAATTGATAACAAAGTGATTTTCCACCGCCGGTTGGCATCAAAACAAAGGTGTCGTTTCTTGATAAGACACTCCTGATAATGATTTCCTGAGTTCCCTTAAAGGTGCCAAATCCAAAATATTTCTTTAAATACTCTCTAAGTGATATGTCTGCTCCAATACTCATTATACTTCACACAATCAAGATTCTACCTGGTTTATCAAAATTTATCGGAATTTACTCACTTCGTTCATGAGATCGTCACGCCTGAAGCGTGACTAAGTTCAAAATTGTTTATATTTTACAATAAGTTATGTGTATATAATAAAACTTATCTTATAAAAGGCTAAGGGCGCCTACGCTAAAGCTTCAGCGACAGCGTGCTGAGGCTAAAAAATTACAAGGCAATTAGAAAGAGTCATAACTCCTTGTATATCAGATTATGTTTTTGAACTTAGTCACGCTGCAAGCGTGACGATCTCATGAACGAAGAGAGTAAATCCCGATATATATAAATTAGAATAATT